>NZ_JACD01000007.1:0-294006 GCF_000517825.1 Prevotella sp. ICM33 | reverse complement strand
TCATTAGAGCCTAAACATATTTTGTTTTATTATCGAGCAGATTGTTTGGCTTTGTTACGCAGGCGTAGCGGGCTACGTCAAGTTACAAAGACGGACAAGATGCCGATAAGAAAATAAAAGATGTTAGGAAACAATACTATAGTAATAAAAATTATACATATTGTGGTCTAATGACCGATTTGGGTTTAACGTAGGAACCTATTTTCTTTATGAAAGTAATTCTGAAAGTACATGTTTTGTCGCTGTAAGAGAAATGTTAAGCATAGAATAAGACATGCTTTGTTGCCTATAAAGAAGACATTTTAAAGTGGGGTAGAACGGCTTGTAGACAGGTTGACACGAGAATAAAGTATCGAAAGTAATAGGGTTAATGCTTTTCCTCTTATTCTTCTTTTCCTCTTTTTCCCTTTCAAAGCTATGCTTCAGCATTTTACCTTTTTACTCTTTTACCCTTGAATATCTGTCTTATCTCGTTTTTTTTTACTACTTTTGTACACAAAAGACGTAAAGACAATTAAAACCTACGAATATCAATGAGTGAGAACAAACTTTCCACTAACGAACAGGCACAGACTGCCGATGCTCCAGTAAAGGCCAGTTATACTGAATATAAAGTTATTCCATCACAGGGATATTGTATGATTGTGAAGTGTCGTAAGGGCGACCAGACAGTCGTATTGAAGACTCTAAAGGAAGAATATCGTGGGCGTGTGTTGCTTCGTAATGCATTGAAGCGTGAGTTTAAGCAATGTCAACGACTCAATCACTCTGGTATTATTCGCTATCAAGGGTTGGTTGAGGTTGATGGTTACGGACTTTGTATAGAGGAAGAGTATGTTGAAGGACGTACTTTGCAGGCTTATCTCAAGGAACATCATACTGACGATGAGAAGATTGCTATCATCAATCAGATTGCTGATGCACTGCGTTATGCACATCAGCAAGGGGTTATTCATCGTAATTTGAAGCCTTCAAATGTGCTTGTTACAACACAGGGTGATTATGTAAAACTTATTGATTTCAGTGTTCTTTCACCTGAAGATGTTAAGCCAACAGCTGATACAACACGCTTTATGGCACCAGAGATGAAGGACGAGACGTTGACAGCAGACGCTACAGCCGACATCTATTCGCTC
Organism: Prevotella sp. ICM33; assembly: GCF_000517825.1. Lineage (NCBI taxonomy): Bacteria > Pseudomonadati > Bacteroidota > Bacteroidia > Bacteroidales > Prevotellaceae > Prevotella > Prevotella sp. ICM33. Next base: position 292,870 of record NZ_JACD01000007.1, on the reverse strand, counting down.
GGTACTATTATGAAAGTGATGGGCTTGACGTTAGCTTACAGTGAGGTAATCAAGCGTTGTTGTGCTTTCAAGCGAAGCGATCGTTATAGCAATATTGATGAGCTCTTTGCTGATTTGAACAATGAAGGATCTTCGTTCAGTATGCCAAAGATTGGTAAAGGTACTGTTGTCTTAGGCTTGATAATTGCTGTTGTTATTGGAGTCGGTGCGTTGCTTTATAACTATGGCGGTGCATTGATTGACCAAGTAGGTAAGATTGATGTGTCATCTGTCTTTAGTTCTGATGCTGAAACGGCTCCAGAAGATACAGTGAAGGTGAATACAGCAGAGCAATCTGATAGTCTCTCTACTGAAGCTGAGGCTCCTGCAACAGGTAAGCTTGCCTTTATGAATAGGATGAAGCCAGCCCTTTACAAGGACCTTGACAATATCTTTGAGAAGAACTCTGCAGATAAAGCAAAGTTGTCAAAGGCTATCAAAACCTATTATCGTGGATTGATTCAAGCTAACGATACACTCGATAATGAGCAGCGTGCTGAGGTAGATCGCGTATTTGGCGATTATGTAAAGCAGAAGAAGGCTGCATTAAACTAATAAGATACAAACACTATAGAGGTAAGGACTAAGTCATGTAGATATGATGTTTGACTTACTCAGTGATAGTGTTTACAGAAGGCAGGGGCAGAGGCTGTGCTTTCTTTCCGAACCTTGAGAGGGCGTGAGAGGAAGACGGTGTCTGCCCTTGTTAGCTTTCGTTGGTCGGTTTAAGTGTTTTAATTAACGAATGATTGATAATTTCTACAGCTGCTATTCGTGTCTGGCTGTAGAATATGTAATGAATAAAAAGAATGAAACGAGTCTTTTATCTGTTATTTGCAGCCATATTCTTTGCTGTTAGTATGCACGCACAGACTTCAACGATGAGTCGTCGGCAGGCTGCTGGTCGGTCAATGGAGCAGCAGGGGTTGGTAAATATAAAGCATGTAGTACCTTCTATCAAGGTGGCTTTGATGTATGCTCGTACGGATAACTTCTGTAATCGTGTACTCTATCATGACTTGCGTGATGCCTACGTGCTGCCCGCTTGTGCTGATGCATTGCGTAAAGCGCAGGCGGAGTTGAAGCGTCGTCGTCCTGATTTGAGCCTTTGTATCTTCGATGCCACACGACCGATGAGCATACAGCAGACGATGTGGGACGCAGTGAAAGATACCCCAAAGTATTTTTATGTGTCTAATCCTGCACACGGAGGAGGTATGCATAACTATGGAATGGCTGTAGATATTAGTATCTGTAAGGCCTCTTGGAATGATGCAACATGGCGTGATGGTGCCACACGTTGCTTGATAGATACGATTCCAATGGGTGTGAAGGTAGACCACATGGGGATAGCCAGTCATATTGATAAAGAAAATGACCTCGTTGCTCGTCGTCTTATCTCTCGTGAGGCATTAGCCAACCGCAGACTCCTTCGTGAGGTGATGAGTGCTGCCGGTTTCATGCCTTTACGTACAGAGTGGTGGCACTTCAACCTTTGTACAAGGGCTTGGGCAAAGCAGAATTTGAGGGTGGTGAGGTAAAAAAGGAAGAAAAACCACTGCTCGCTTACTCTACCAAGTAGCCCCTCCCCCTTGCCCCTCCCCCAAAGGGAGGGGAGTGAATACCGAGATACCCCGATGTTAAATGGAAAGCAAGAAGATATGAGGAAGGGTAGTGTGAACAGGTAAGAAGGTTATATGCAAGAATCCTTAAACAAGATATAAGATTCTTTAGGTAAGGAGTTGGAGTATTTAATAGGATAAAAGTATAGGCAGATAAGATGGATAAAACGGATAAAATTAAGCAAGAGGAATTTCCTTTGCCACGATATGTGCAGGAAGTTTTGAGCAAACATAACATTTCACTCCCCTCCCTTTGGGGGAGGGGTAAGGGGGAGGGGCTGCTCGGTAGTCTTTCTGTCTTAGCCCTCCAATCCCACCGCTACCCCGATATTGACATGCCCTTCCTGCTCGACCAGTTGGCAGGATGGCAGACAGCACGCACGAAACTGCCGTCGTGGGCAGCGAAGGAGGATATCATTTACCCACCGCATCTATCGATGGAACAGTGTTCAAGTGAGCATACTGCGGAATATAAGGCACGATTGGTTGCACGCCTTGTAGGACTGGAGAACATAGCTTCTTATGACCTTAATAACGATTGTAGCAGACCTTCTGCAGGAGAAGAAACTACTCCTAAGCAGCAAGAAAATCATGTTCAGAACAGTTATGAAGGGTCGTTCTGTGACTTAACAGGTGGCTTTGGCGTTGATTTCTCCTTTATAGCGCGTAGCTTCAAACGTGCTATTTATGTCGAACAGCAGGAGAAATTGTGCGAATTGGCACGTCATAACTTCTACGCTTTAGGTTTAACACAAGCAAAAGTAGTTAATGGTGACGGTACAGCCTACCTCCATCAGCTTGACCATGTGTCTGTGTTATTCCTCGATCCTGCGCGTCGTAACGAGCAAGGAGGTAAGACTGTGCTGATAAGCGATTGTACACCCGATGTTTTGGCATTGGAAGAAGAACTCTTAGAGAAGGCTGATACGGTTGTTATAAAGCTGTCGCCAATGCTCGATTGGCATCGTGCTGTGGACGAACTCAATCGCTTGGGCAATGTTGTTCGTGAGGTACATATCGTCTCTGTACACAATGAATGTAAGGAATTACTGCTGGTATTACAGAGAACGAAAGATGAAAAAGATGACAAGACGGCTACGGAAAAAGCCTTGCAGGTCTTCTGTGTGAATGATAATAACATCGTTTCTTATTCTCTCGATGAGGCTTTAAGCGTATCGCAGCGACTTCTTTCGGCTGTTCCGAAAGCTGATCAGTATCTCTATGAGCCCAATGCTTCATTGATGAAAGCAGGCTGTTTTGCTTTACTCACTGTCCGTTATCCACTTTCAGCACTCAGTCTTAATTCTCATCTTTTTGTCTCTAAGGAGGCTATTAATGATTTCCCAGGTCGTCAGTTTGAGATAACAGCGGTTTCATCGTTCAATAAGAAAGAGTTACGACGTAGTCTTTCGGGGATAGACAAAGCTAATCTTGCCGTGCGCAACTTCCCTATGAGTGTTGCTGAATTGCGCAAACGGCTGAAGATAAAAGAGGGAGGAGATATCTACCTTTTTGCTACTACTGATGCAGAAAGCAGTCACCTGCTTTTCGTTTGCAAGAAAACAGCGATACCAACTTGTGACTCTCAATAATTTTACCTAACTTTGTAGTCTTTTCGTTGCGTAACAGAAGCTATGTTTTTTGTCCGCTGAATGTGGCTGGTCAGACACTGTTTGATTAATAGCATAACGACTTTTAAATAGAAATATATGATAAATAATTACCGATAAAACCTATTAAAACAATGAACAGGTATTTTAAGATGGTCATCGCTACAGCGTTGATTGGTGTAACAACATCGGCTAATGCGATCGATCGTAAGACATTAGCGCAGTACGCTTCTTCGTTACAAGGACTGAAGAAAGAGCAGTTAAAGGCAGCTTTACACAAGCTGATGGACAAGAAGAAAGTACTAAAGTATGGTGGTAAAGGTCCAGGTTATACATGGCATGGCTTCTGGTACACTGACCGAGATCCGCAGACCAACGAGTGTTATAATCGTTATAGCGACAAGAAGTTTTACTTTGAAAGCACAAATACTGGTAATGCTATTGCTGGTATGAATATTGAACATTCTTTCCCAAAAAGCTGGTGGGGTGGTCATAGGAATGATGCTTGGTGTGATCTCTATAACCTTTATCCATCCGATTCTCATGCTAACAGTTCAAAGAGTAACTACGTTATGGGCGTTGTTGTCAACGTTACAGAAGAAGCTGGCGCAGGCTATGACAAGGTCGGAACGGGCTATGCTGACGGCAGACTTGTGAAGATGTGGGAGCCGGGCGATCGTTTTAAAGGTGAGTTCTCACGTAGCTATATGTATATGGCTACCACCTATCAGAATCTTAGCTTTGTTTCAGAAGGTGCCAATCAATTGCAGACGGGAGCTTATCCAACGCTGAAAAAGTGGTCATCAGACCTCTTCCGTCAGTGGAGTAAGAACGACCGTGTTGACGAGATGGAAATCAAACGCAACGAAGCAGTCTATAAGATTCAGAATAACCGTAACCTCTTCATCGACTATCCTAACCTTGCTGAGTACGTATGGGGGGATAGTATGGATGTAGAGTTTAACCCTTATTGCTCTATAACAACAGCTTCGGATGATGCAAGATACACAGGCGTGATAGCTCCTGAAGACCCAGTAACGCCAGACAATCCAGTGGTTACACCACAGGGCGGGACTTTCGTGAAGACAACGACAGCTCCAGTAGCAGGCAAACGTTACGTTCTTGTAGCTAAAACTGGTAGCAATTTTGTTATAGCATCTACTTTGGAGGGCAAGAGTTTTGGCTATCTGCCAACAAAGGGCATCACTGATAATAATGAAAAGGTGAATGTTGCTGATGACCAGTCGGTTCTTACTTTGGAGCAGGGAACAACAGGTTTCTATATCAAGGATGCTAACGACAAGTATTTCGGACAGGAGGATAAGTACAAGACCGTTCAGTTTGTGACTAAAGATAAGGCGGTAGAGTGGACATTAGAGCCAAAGTCTGATGGTACATTCACAATCACCTCTTCTACGGGTCATGTACTTCAGTATGATACCAAATATAAGTCATTTGGTGCATATAAGCCAGTTTCGGCTAATGGAATCTATCCAATGCTCTATGTAGAGGATACGACAGCGGGAATAGGAACCGTATGGACCGTAACAACCACTGATGAGGCTGTTTATAACTTGCAGGGTGTTCGTATGCCAGCTGATGCACAACTCGCTCCTGGTATCTATATCCGTGGTGGTAAGAAGTTTGTTGTGAGATAAATAATTCAGAATAATAAGCGAAGTTATTGATAATAAATGGCTTCATAATTCCTTGTGAAAAAGGGATTATGAAGCCTTTTTTAATGGTCGAATGATAGTATCTTGCAGCCTTTGATAAGGCTGAACAACTTTTCTGTTGACGTCAGACACGTATGGTGCGCATGGTCAGCACGTGTGGTGCGGACGCTCAGCACATATGGTGCGGACGCCTAACACGAGTCCTTATGACTGAGTAGTAGGGTAGTGATAGTCAATAAAAAGGAGCGTAAATTTGCCAATCTACCTTTTTTTTAGTACTTTTGCACGTTTAAGATTAGGAAAATAACGAAATTAAAAGATTCTAAATGTCATCAGTTCAGATAAAGAGAGTAGAGACGAAGAAAGACCTTAAGGCTTTCATCGAGTGTCATTATGACCTCTACGAGGGTAATCAGTATGATGCCCCAAACCTCTATAGCGATGAGTTGAATACGTTGTCAAAAGACAAGAATGCTGCTTTTGACTTCTGCGAAGCTGAGTATTTTCTCGCCTTGAAGGAGGGAAAAGTGGTGGGGCGTGTAGCTGCCATCATCAATAATAAAGCAAACGAAAAGTGGGACAAGAAGGATGTTCGCTTCGGCTGGATAGACTTCATTGACGATATAGAAGTGTCTAAAGCTCTGTTGAAAGCTGTTGAAGACTACGGTAGAGAGAAGGGTATGACCTCTGTTGTTGGTCCACTCGGTTTCACAGATATGGACCCAGAGGGTATGTTGACATGGGGCTTTGATCAGCTCGGTACAATGGCAACTATCTATAACTACGATTATTATCCAAAGCACATGGAGAAACTTGGTGGCTGGGAGAAGGATAATGACTATGTAGAGTATCGTCTTGATGTTCCAGAAACAGCTCCAGAGAAATACACAAAGATTGCAGAGATGGTGGAGAAACGATATAATCTCCATGCGCGTAAGCTGACCAAGAAGGAAATCTTCGAGGGTGGTTATGGTAAGAAACTCTTTGATTTGATCAATGTTACTTACTCTCATCTCTATGGCTTCTCAGAGTTGAGTGAACGTCAGATAAACCAGTATGTAAAAATGTACTTCCCACTTGCCGACCTCGATTTGATAACTGTTGTAGAGGATGGCAATAAGGATAACCAGTTAGTTGGTCTTGCTATCACAATCCCATCACTAACACGTGCCTTGCAGAAGTGTCACCGTGGACGTCTTTTCCCATTCGGATGGTGGCATTTACTACGTGCTATAAAGTTCCATAAGACGGAGGTTGTAGACCTTCTCCTTATTGGTGTCCTACCAGAGTATCGCTCAAAGGGAGCTAATTCCCTTGTCTTTGCTGACCTCATTCCACGTTATGTGAAGTACGGCTTCAAGTGGGGTGAAACGCACGTGGAGATGGAAACCAACGAAAGCGTACAGAGTCAGTGGGGTCCATTAGACCCAACTATGCACAAGAAGCGCAGATGCTATAGAAAAGCTATCGGGTGATGGGTGATGAGTGTTGGGTGTTGATGAATAGTTTTATCATGTGTTCTTTCTTATTTTCACGTGTTTCTTCTATTTCAACACCTAATTACTCATTAATGAACACTCTATATCATTAAATAGTCAAGCCCTTATTACCTAATAATTAACCCTCAATAACCAATCATTCACAGTCAATAACCCAGCACATGGATAAATCAACAGCAACCAACCCTCAATCCTCAACACCCGTTTCTTACACCGACGATAATATCCGACACCTATCGGATATGGAGCACGTGCGTACCCGTCCGGGTATGTATATTGGTCGTTTGGGCGATGGAAAGTTGCCTGAAGATGGTATATATGTACTCTTGAAGGAGGTAATTGATAACTCTATTGACGAGTTTAAGATGAATGCTGGTGACCGTATTGAGATTGATGTGGAGGATAATCTACGTGTTAGTGTGCGCGACTATGGGCGTGGTATTCCACAGGGAAAGCTTGTTGAGGCTGTGTCTGTACTGAATACGGGTGGTAAGTATGACTCTAAAGCGTTTAAGAAGAGTGTTGGTTTGAATGGTGTCGGCGTGAAAGCTGTTAATGCATTGAGTGCTCATTTCGAGGTAAAGAGCTTCCGCGACGGTAAGGTGCGTGAACTATCGTTTGAGAAAGGTAACCTCCAAAGCGACAAAACAAAGAAGTCTGCGGACGAGAATGGTACCTATATCTACTTTGAACCAGATGCAACGCTCTTCAAGCATTATAGCTTCCATGATGATATAGTAGAGGAGATGCTCCGTAACTATACCTATCTAAACACCGGATTGACGATTATGTACAATGGTCGTCGTATACTTAGTCGACATGGTTTGAAGGACCTTTTGACTGATAATATGACTGTTGATCCATTGTATCCTATCGTTCACATGAAGGGAGAGGATATTGAGATTGCTTTCACACACACCAATCAATATGGCGAGGAGTACTACTCCTTCGTGAATGGTCAGCATACAACGCAGGGCGGTACGCACCAGACAGCCTTCAAGGAGCATATTGCCAAGACAATAAAAGAGTTCTTCGGCAAGTATGAGTATGGTGACATTCGTAACGGATTAGTGGCCGCTATCGCTATAAACGTTGAAGAGCCAGTATTCGAATCACAAACAAAGATTAAGTTAGGTTCCACACAGATGTCACCTGATGGTGAGTCTATCAATAAGTATGTGGGCGACTTTATCAAGACAAACGTTGACAACTACCTTCATATTCATAAAGAAGACTTCACCGATATACTTGAGAATAAAATCAAGGAGACCGAGCGAGAGCGTAAAGCAATGGCTGGTGTAACGAAGTTAGCACGTGAGAGAGCGAAGAAAGCCAACCTCCATAACCGTAAGTTGCGTGACTGTCGTGTACACTATTGTGACGTGAAGAACGATCGAAAGGAGGAGAGTTCTATCTTCATAACAGAGGGAGATTCAGCCAGCGGAAGTATTACTAAGAGTCGTGATGTCAACACACAAGCTGTCTTCTCATTGCGTGGAAAGCCGCTTAACTGCTTTGGATTGACAAAGAAAGTAGTGTATGAGAATGAAGAGTTCAACCTCCTTCAGGCTGCACTCGACATTGAAGACGGACTCGATTCACTCAGATATAACAAGGTGATAGTGGCAACGGATGCCGATGTCGATGGTATGCATATCCGCTTATTGATAATCACCTTCTTCCTTCAGTTCTTCCCAGAGCTTATAAAGAAAGGACACGTATATGTCCTTCAGACTCCACTTTTCCGTGTTCGTAACCGTCGAACAAAGATAAAGAACAAAGAGGTGATTGCCGAAGCAGACGCTCGTCGTGTGAAAGGAGAGAAAAAGAACGACTTTATTACACGTTATTGTTACTCTGAGGAGGAGCGTGTAGCAGCTATCAACGAACTTGGTCCAGACCCAGAAATCACTCGATTCAAAGGTCTTGGTGAGATTTCTCCTGACGAATTTGTCCATTTCATCGGTCCAGATATGCGTCTGGAACAGGTTACTTTACATAAGAATGACCAGGTAGCTAAGCTCTTGGAGTATTATATGGGTAAGAACACGATGGAACGTCAGAACTTTATTATTGACAACCTCGTTATAGAAGAGGACCTTCCTGACGTGGAAGAATAATAAAGAAAGTCGGTAAAAGGGATAGAATTTCCAAATGATGTCCGTACGATTGTTGGTACATCTGTGAATAAAATAAATAAAATTGAAGAGCAAAAGGCTGTTTTTAAAGGGGCTTTTTATTGCTTTCTTCAAGCATATAACAAAACTATTAAAACATAAAATTAGGATATGAGAAAGTATATTTGTCTTTTACTTTTTTACCTTTTTACCTTTTTACCTTTGTTGGCGCAGCAGGGTAATGACTCTCCTTTACGGAAGTTGCAGTTGGCAGAGATGGCAATTAAGAACTTCTATGTGGACTCTGTGAACGAGCAGAAGTTAGTTGAGGATGGTATTAGGGGTATGCTCGAGAAACTCGACCCCCATTCTACCTACACCGATGCAAAGGAAACCAAAGCGATGAACGAACCATTGCAGGGCGACTTTGAGGGTATTGGTGTGCAGTTCAATATGATTGAAGATACACTTGTCGTTATCCAGCCTGTTGTCAACGGACCATCTCAGAAGGTGGGAATCCTTGCTGGTGACCGTATCGTCAGTGTGAACGACTCTACTATCGCTGGTGTGAAGATGGCACGTATTGATATCATGAAGATGCTTCGTGGTAAGAAGGGTACGAAAGTGAAGTTGGGTGTTGTACGCCGTGGTGTGAAAGGGGTGTTGACCTTTGTCGTTACACGTGCTAAGATACCAGTTCATACTATCAATGCCTCTTATATGATTCGTCCTAATGTGGGCTATATCCGAATCGAGAGCTTCGGTATGAAGACCCATGACGAGTTCATGTCGGCTGTTGATTCACTGAAGAAGAAAGGCATGAAGACCCTCCTTCTCGACCTACAAGACAATGGTGGCGGTTATCTTCAGTCGGCTGTTCAGATCTCAAATGAGTTCCTCAAGAACAATGACATGATTGTTTACACCGAAGGACGACGCGCTCGTCGCCAGAATTTTAAGGCAATTGGCAACGGACGATTGCAGGATGTAAAGGTTTATGTATTGGTAAACGAACTCTCGGCTTCGGCTGCAGAGATTGTTACTGGTGCTATTCAAGATAATGATCGTGGAACAGTTGTGGGCCGCAGAACCTTTGGTAAGGGACTCGTACAGCGTCCGTTCGACCTTCCTGATGGTAGTATGATTCGTCTGACAATAGCCCATTACTATACGCCAAGCGGTCGTTGTATTCAGAAACCTTATACAAAAGGCGACCTGAAGGATTACGAAATGGATATTGAAAAGAGATTTAAGCATGGCGAGTTGACCAATCCAGATAGTATTCAATTCTCAGATTCTTTGAAGTATTACACCATCCGCAAGCATCGGGTTGTCTATGGTGGCGGTGGTATTATGCCTGATAACTTCGTCCCACTTGATACTACAAAGTTTACACGTTATCATCGTATGTTGGCAACAAAGAGTATTATCATCAATGCTTATTTGAAGTATGCTGATGCGAATCGTCAGGCTTTAAAGGCGCAATACAGCTCATTTGACGCGTTCAATAAGGGTTATGTGGTACCACAGTCATTGCTCGATGAAATCGTGGCAGAGGGCAAGAAAGAAAAGATTGAGCCAAAAGATGCTGCAGAATTAAAGGCTACTCTTCCTAATATTGCGCTACAGATAAAGGCGCTTACAGCCCGTGACATCTGGGATATGAACGAGTATTTCCGAGTGTGGAATGCCCAGAGTGACATTGTCAATAAGGCTGTTGCGTTGGCTACGGGCAAGTAGAAAAGTTGGGTAACATAACTCTATAGAGTTTTATAACCTGACGTTATAGGGCGAACAGAATAAGAAAAGGTGCTTAATTGAACTCCAATTAGGCACCTTTTCTTATTCTGTTCTTTCGTTAAAGCCAATCAGTCATTAGAGACTACGCTTATTTCGACACATAAACCTTGGCATGTTATTAGGTTGAAAATTCACAGATAAAGGGTTGAAAAATCATTACATATATTCGGGTAAAATAGCTATAAACAAAGAGAAAAACACGTGTAAAAGGTATGTTTGTAACCGTCAGGCAATCAGTTAGTTATAAAGTTGCGTAAGAAAAGGTGCTTAATTGGACTTCAAAAGGGCGTTAGTAAGGGTCTTAAAGGGCACCTTTTGCAAGCTTAAAGGGCGTCTTTTAGAAGCCAAAAGAGCATGTGTTGGTTTTGAGGTAAGTGAAAATAGTTTACAAATATCAGATAAAAAGGGAATAAGTGATACGGTCTTAAAACATTGTATAAACCTTTATTCTAATCCCGAATACTAATTCTTCTGCAGTCTACCTACAATCCGTAAGCAGAGAAATGAGGGCAAACAATAAGGGCTGAAACCCAAGGTAGGATTCCAGCCCTTCAATCTCGTTTATGGGAGCATCAACCGAATTAGGTTGAAGTCCACCGTTATTCGCCACTCATCTCCTTTAATAGCGCGAGTGCTTTGTTCTCGTTTTCTTCCATAATCTCACGCTCTCCAGGACCCTTGTCATTGATACCACAGAGGTGAAGGATACCATGAATGATAACTCGGTGAAGCTCGTCCTCATACGACTTCTTGAAAAGTTCGGCATTAGAGCGGACTGTGTCAAGTGAGATAACAAGGTCGCCATTGAGCACATCATCCTCATCATAGTCGAAAGTAATGATGTCCGTGTAGTAATCATGTCCAAGATACTCGTTGTTTACTTCGAGAATCTTCTCATCATCTACGAACATATAACCAATTTCTCCAACCTTTCTACCATGCGTTGCAGCAACAGCTTTAATCCAACGAGAAATCTCTCGTTTCTTGATTTTAGGCATCTTAACGCCTTCAGCACTATATGTTATCATCGTGTCTATGTTTTATCGATGAGGCTTGTGCACCTCTGTCTAATCGTTAATATCCCTTTGGCAAGAACTCAGTGATGTCTTTTCCAAAGTTTTTCAGTTCTCTTACAACGCTTGAACTGATACTTTCAAATTGTGGTTCAGCGTAGAAAAAGATAGTTTCAATAGAACTCAAGCGTCGGTTGATATCGGCTTGTTCGCGTTCATATTCAAAGTCTTTTACGCTACGTACACCCTTAATGATATATTCGGCTCCCTCTCTTCGTGCAAAGTCTATGGTGAGGTCGCTGTATGCCTTTACTTCAATCTTTGGCTCGTCAGCATAGAGTCGTGCTATACGCTCGGTTCGTTCCTCCGTACTGAGCATATACTTCTTCCGCTCATTGATACCAACACCAATCACAACCTTGTCAAAGAGGGGCAAGGAACGATGTACAATAGCGTCATGTCCTATTGTAAATGGATCAAAGCTTCCAACGAATATACCTATTTTCATTTGATTATTTTCTGCAAAAGTACTTCATTTCTATTATATATCCAAAAAAAGCTGGGGGATTATTTCCCACCAGCTATTCCTTGAATATCCTGTAACGAGATATTACCAAGTAGGTTGATAATTGTAATTTCATTGCGTTCTATGGCGAGTAGGGAAAACTCATTCTTTCCATTCGGGTAATGTCGCTCGTAGATAGTAGTATGTTCGCCTCCCTCATTGACTTGCATTACAATCGAATACTTTTGTTGATTGAAGATACTTTGGGCAGACTTCTTGATAGAAGGAATCAGTGAAGGACGTTCGCAGGAGAGTATCTGCAGATAGTCGAGACGGCTGGCAACCTTGCTGATATCCTTGTTACCTGCTTTCACATTACCCATCATTCGCATCATATTACGTGATATGTAGACAGTTGAGACACCATCTGTTTCGCTGTATTTTTCGAACAATGCCTTTTGGGCAAATGCCGTTATACAGGCTATCATAGTCATACAAAGCGTTAAAATAATTCTCTTCATAATCTAATCCCTTGTTTTATTAGTGATGTTCTCGGTAGCGTCAATACCCTTATTGAGCGTCTTTGAGAATTTCATCAGTGCTTTTGACGTTTCGGCGTAAGCGTCTTTAGCGTTAGTATAGGTATCCTGTTCAGTTTGTGGAGACTTATTCTCGTTTTGGTAAACGATAGCTCCTGCAGCAAAGAGAAGCAACAAACTGGCTGCTATCCCTACTACCCAGCGCAGGTTGATATGCCTTATCGCACGACGATTAGTGACTTCTAAGGTGTTCCACTGGCTAATCTGTCGACTGAGTCGCTCTTCCATCCCTGCTGGTGTAGGGCATTCTGATGACTGAAGAGCCGTGAAGAAGATGCGTTCCTCCGTCAAACTAGCATTGATATCACTGCCGTTGAAGTAGGTGCGCAGCGCCTTCTCCTCCTCTTCGGTGGTCATTCCATCGTAGTATCGGTCAAGTAAACGCTTTATTTCTTCAGTCTTTATCATATCTCATTGCTTTTATCTGTTCTCTAATCTTCTTTCGGGCACGGCTGAGAATACTTCTTATATTCACCTCCGTAAGCCCTGTTTCGATGCTGATTTCCTCAAAACTGCGGTCTTCTATGTCGCGCATCAGCATGATTCTTGCCTGTGGTTCGGGCAGATGGATAATCAACTGCCTTACGCGTTGGTATTCGTCAGCTTCCTCTAATTGCTTACTTATGTTCTGTGAGGAGCTTACTTGCAGACTTCCCACGTCTTTGTCGACTTCTTGAAGGTGTCCTGCTCTCATCTTGTCATAGAAGATTCGGCGTAGAACTGTTATACTATAAGCCTCGGGATTGTCAACCTTTTCCATCTTATCACGCTGCATCCAGAGCTTTAAGAAGGTTTCTTGCACCATATCCTCAGCAGCTTGAGCGTTGCTCATCAGCCTATATGCCACCGAAAAGAGTTTCCGATGGCAGGGTAGGAATAGCTGTTTAAAATCGCTTGCTTGCATAGGCAGATGTGCGCTTTAGACAATAATCGGCTATGATGTAAGGTTGTCCACCCTATAACTTATAGCTTTTCAGATTCTTCTTGTTGGTACTTTCTTTCACAACAGAGTCGACATCGTTAGGACTTATCTTACCCTTAATCCGCACAATGGCGCCATCTTGTTTGTCAATAGCAAGGATGAGCACTTCACGAATGCACCCTTTCTTTTCTTTGAGGTAAACATAATTAGTCTCATCTGCCTGCTTATTGTAGATGATTGGCGTATATCCCTTAGGATGGAAGGTCTGAACCGTGTTTCTAAAACGACTTTTTACAATCGAATCACAGTCGTCAAAGACAAGTATACGAAAGGATGACACCGCTCTCAGAGCCTTGGAATCGTCCGAATGGCTTTTAGCAAGCACCTTCAAGAATGACATTAAAGCAGGTGTTATATGAAGGTGAATAACGTTTTTCTCGTGCCTATATTGTTCAATCAGCCCTTTTACGCTCTGCGCTGAGGCTGATAATGTACTGAGAGCAAGGATGCCTATGATGATAAACCGTTTCATAATGTGTCTTTGTTTACTTGGTTTGTGACTTTACGACATCATCAATATTAGAAGGATTGATATGTCCTACGATATTGATGAGTGAGCAGTCTTCTTTGTCCATAGCGAAGACAACAAGGCTCTGTACTTCCTTCTCGTTGCCTTTAATGAAGATTCTGACCTTTTCGCCGTCCTCATTTGCCTTCACCATAGGTTCATATCCCTGTGTTTCTAACTTACTGATACGGTTGTATAAGCCGTCTTTAATCTTTTGATCAGCCTTCTCGAAAGTTAAAATTTGCAGTCCGTCGATTTGCTCAGCGAGTGCATTAGCGGTCTCGTCGTCGGCAGCTTTCAATCCAAGCTTTATGAGTGTCTTAGGCAAGTTGACGTAAGTGACGTTGTTTCCACTCTTAAACTCTTTGATAATAGACTCTACCTCATCATTCATTGGTTGTGCGATGAGCGTCGTTGGGTTGGCTTTTACGGTGCAGCTTGAGCATAGAATAGCTACAGCGAATGCGATAGTAAAGATTGTTGTTCTCATTGTCTTGATAATTAATTAGGTTGGTGACTCAGTTCTCGTTCACATCTATAAAGACGGAAGATAGGACAGATTTGTGGCAAAGAAATGTCTTTTTTTTCAGTATTAGTTACTTTTATGGTATTAAGATCCTATGCTAAAAGATGATAACAACCGCCAGCCATAGCCCTAATAACCCCTTTCATTTCTAATGTAAAGAGGATTCCTGTGAGCCTTGAGATAGGAATATTCGCTTGAATCGACAAGAGATTAATCTGCAAGTCATTGTTTTTAGCGAGCACGCGAACGATAGCTTCCTCTTCTGAAGACAAATCAGGGAAAAGCGTTCGTTCAATTCCTCGTTGTTGTGCCTGCTCCAATTTGATATCATCATCCCATCCCATCGCCTTCACAAAGTCTGTTGCTGATGTGATGAGAGCGGCACCATTGTCACGAATAAGGTTATTACAGCCCTCGCTATAATCCGAATGAACAGCGCCAGGAAAGGCAAATACTTCCCGTCCATAGCTACGAGCGATACTGCAGGTGATAAGTCCTCCACCCTTCGCAGCCGATTCTACGAGGATAGTTGCATCTGCACAACCTGCCACGATACGGTTACGTTGTACGAAGTTGCGGGCAACGGGCTGCGTATGCGTGGTGTACTCCGTCAGTAATCCACCTTGTTTAATCATCTTTAAAGCTGTATCTCTGTGTCCACGAGGGTAGATATCATCGAGTCCATGAGCCAATACTCCTACAGTTTCAAAGCCATTCTCCAAGGCAGCTCGATGTGCATGGATGTCTACTCCGTAAGCCAGTCCACTGAGGATGAGTACATCTGGGCAAAGTGCTTTTAGTTCTCTGACAAACGAACGGATAATATCTTGCCCATAAGTGGTGCAGTGTCGTGTACCGATAATATTGATAACGTGTCGATTGTTAAGGTCGGCATTACCGAGATAATAGAGTAGGATAGGAGCATCTGGACACTCCTTGAGCCGCTGTGGATAGCGTTCATCATTCATACAGATAGGCTCAATGTTATGCAGACGGTCGTATTCCAATTCTTGTTCAGCCCTTTCTCTCAGGCTGTCAACATCTTTCAGTGCTTTTATGAGATGCGTTGAGGCTTCAGGAAGAATCTCTCTGATGTCTCTTTTATGTTCTATGACAGCCGTGGCAGAGCCTGCTCGCTTGTAAAGTTCAGCCAGTTCGCTGAGGTTAAAGCGAGTAAGTCGGGTTAGTAAGATTGAGTTTAAGGATTCCATGGTGTAGGTAATGATCAGTAGTAGCTCCCTACCTTCCTTAGAAGAGAGGAAGGTTTAGGGAGTAGATAGACTTTTACAATACTCTTGCAAACGCTTCGTCATATTCCTTGCTACTGCCCAATCTACCATTGATGAGTGTCACAAGGTCTACATCTGCATGGAAGCAAAGGCGTTCGTCACTGGCACGGAAGAGGTCGTGAGAGAACACCCAGCGCAGTCCATTCTTCTTTAATGACATGCGTGAGATAATCTCGTCATCGCAGGTAAATGGCACTTTATAAGTGAGTTGCATACGTGCTACAACGGCGTCAACGCCTTTTTCGTGAAGTTCAGAGAAGCTAACGCCCAATGATTTGAGGAATCTATGGCGTGTATGCTCGGTGTAATGCAGGTAGTTTGCATTGTTAACGATACCTTGGATGTCGCACTCATAGTCGCGAACATCCAGTCTTGTCTCAAAGATGTATTTCTTCTTTTCCATAATCTATTTTGTTTTTAGGATTTTATTGGGCTTATTAGGCCTATTAGCCTTATATGCCCCATTAGCCTTATAGGCCTCGTTTTCCTAACCCTTTAATGATGATTTTCCCTTCAAATATTCATATCCAATCCTGCAACGGAGGCAATCTTTTCGGTCGCAATACTCCTTCTTTAGTTGTATAAGGGCTTGCGAATCGCCCGCAGTCTCTACCATTAGCCCCACTTCCTTCCACATTCTAACGATGTGATTCTCCTCTGCTTTCAAGGTTTCGAGGAAGTCGAAGGCACGTTCACAGTACTTCTCCGAGTTCTTATGTTTGCCATATGCGAAGAGGATAGGCGCAACGGTATTGATAATCTGCAGATTTAATGATGCTGCTGATAGTTTCTTCTCGCTCTTAGCACTCTCTTCTCCAAAGACGTAATGCGTTTCCCAGTAGCGAGTTACCTGTGTTGCCAATAGATCTCTCACCTGCTTTACGCTCTCACATTCCAACAACTGCGACAATCCAGCCCGCTGTTCATAGTAGAGGTGAGCGAGTTGTGCGATACGGATATGCGGAAAGTTCTGCGGTCGTAAGCGGAGGAATCGCCATTGATTGGCATCCATTGCTTGTAGACTGAACTTATGTGCTAAGTACTGATATTCGCTTTTCAACTCTGTGAGATAGCTGTCGTTCAGTGCCTGCTGTTGATATCGTTCGGGGATAGCAGTCGTTTCCAACAATCCAGCCTGACCCAAGAAGAAGGCTTCAATCTGCATGAGATTGTCCCGATGATGAGCTATACTCTGCAGCGGAATCTGCTTAGCCCATGTCTCGAAAGCGTCTCCATTGATACCGAACCCATAGTTGCGGGCAAGTGTAACGAAGTAGGCTGCTTCCCAAGAGCCGTCACAGTCCTTCACTCGTTGGGCTATCGCCTCTGTCTTCTGTTCCAACCTTTCAGTCTGTAAGGCACTCATCCACGAATGAACCATTAGTTTTGAAAGACTCGGAATGATACGATAACAAGCCGGATATTCGTCTGTTGTGAGTAGTTCTTCGTAATGTTCTCGCACAGCCGTCGGCACTTGTAGTCGCATCTGTGGCGGATAATCGCCCCTTCGTGTCTTAACATCAACGTCGATAGACTCAGCCACGTGCAGGATAACATTGTTGTAGTTCGGGTCGCGGTCGTGTCTGTGTAGAAACCAATCGGAGGCACGGTCGTGTATCTCCACATTCCCCACCCACAGCGTACCGCCTATCTTCACCTTTGCATTGAAGAAGTCAGGCCCAGCGTTGTGATTATGTAGTCCAGTGTCAATGACCTCCACCTCTTGTCCGTCAGTGGTTTTAAGCCCTGTCAACGGAAACAGCTTATGTTTCCATACGTAGTGGATGAGTTGTTCCATAAAAGATTCTTGGTTTGTAACAGTACGCAAATATACAAAGAAAATGATAAAACTAATAGTATTATCTATGTATTTTTCTTATTATTTCGTACTACAGTTTCTCACTTCTTAGTACTCCGCACCATTGGTGTTAAGCCTTCGCACTATTGGTGTTGAGCCTCCGCACCATACGTGCGGGGCGTCAATACGTTGATAGAAAATGAGAAGAACGGTTCAATCTTACCAATTGCTCTATATGTAAAGGTCATCCCTTGACTTGTCAATACCTTATTTAAAAATACGTGAACTTATTTTGTATTATGCCGTAAATCAGCTACCTTTGCAATGTTTTAATTCAGATTAATTATGAAAATAGCATTGATAGGCTATGGCAAGATGGGGCATATGATAGAACAGATAGCCCTTGAGCGTGGCCATGAAATCGTAAGTATTATTGATGTAGACAATATAGAGGACTTTGATTCTCCTGCATTTGCATCGGCTGATGTAGCTATTGAATTTACGAATCCTACGGCTGCTTTTGCCAATTATCAGCGTGCCTTTGCACACAATGTGAAGGTTGTTAGTGGCTCTACGGGCTGGATGCAGGACCATAAGGCAGAGGTTGAGCGTATGTGTACGGAAGGTGGACAGACCTTGTTCTGGGCAAGTAACTTCTCTATCGGCGTTGCTATTTTCTCAGCTGTCAACCGTTATTTGGCAAAGATAATGAATGGTTTCCCACAGTATAACGTTGAGATGGAGGAGGTACACCATGTTCACAAACTCGATGCACCATCTGGAACAGCCATAACCCTTGCAGAAGAGATTATCAACGACCTCGATCGGAAAGATAAGTGGGTTAAAGGCTTCCAACACGCTGCCGATGGTACGGAGTCAGGCAGTAACAAGGTTGCTCCTAACGAACTTCCTATTGCCTCTATTCGACGTGATGAAGTGCCAGGCATTCATAGTATCAGTTATGACTCAGAGGCTGACAAGATTACCATTACTCACGATGCTCACAGCCGTAAAGGCTTTGCATTGGGTGCTGTCTTAGCAGCTGAATATACCAAAGAGCATACCGGCTTGCTTACTACAAGCGATTTATTTAAATTTTAATGTTGGGTGTTAAGTGGTAGGTGTTGGGTGTTGATGGTTACTAATAATACTTTATAACAAAGCTGAAAGTAACGCACAATAGAGGAGACTATACTTCCGAACACCCTTCTACCAACTGATATTTAATAACAAACATACCGACATAACTCATTATTCAACATTTATCACCTCAATATATAATATGATAGACAAAGAGAAAGCAGCCCTGAATCCTAAGAAGCAATGGGCAAAGTTTATTTGTGTTCTTGTTCTCTACCTCCTTTTCCTGTTCTGGGTAAAGAGTTGGTGGGGATTATTAGTCGTTCCATTTATCTATGACGTATATATCACAAAGAAGATTCGTTGGAAGTGGTGGGAGGATTCTGAGGGTCCTATCCGCTTCATTATGGGATGGGTAGACGCACTGGTATTTGCATTGGTAGCAGTCTATTTCATCAATCTGTTCTTCTTCCAGAACTACGTTATTCCTTCTTCTTCCCTTGAGAAGTCGCTCCTTACGGGCGATTACCTCTTTGTTTCGAAGGTAAGTTATGGTCCTCGTATTCCTGAGACACCATTGACAATGCCGCTGACACAGCACACTTTACCAATTATCAATACTAAGAGCTATATCTCTTGGCCACATTGGGACTATCGTCGTGTGAAGGGTTTGGGTAAGGTACAGCTCAATGATATCGTTGTGTTCAACTTCCCTGCAGGTGATACTATCATGAGTGAGCCTGCTTATCAGGGCAATGATTACTACCATGATGTCTATACATTGGGCACAAACTTCCTCGCACAACAGAATCCTAATATCAATCTGTCGGCGATGAACACACTCCAACAGCGTGCTTTCTTTGATAAGGCATATGCTACGGGTAGAGCTTATATTGTGAGAAATGTAGGTACCTATGGAGCATTGGATTGGCGTCCTACTGACCGTCGTGAGAACTATGTGAAGCGTTGTGTAGGTCTTCCTGGACAGACCTTGCAGATTAAGAACAAGATTGTTTATATTGACGGAAAGGCAAATAAAGAGCCAGAGAAAGTTGAATATACCTATTTTATTAAGTTTAAAAACATCACTGTTTCTGATTTCATAGGAGAACGTTACGACGAACTTCGTAAGGATTTAGAAATCAGTGATGAGGATGTACAGACGCTCAGTCTTCTGAAAGGATATGACTTGAGCCAAGGTAAAGTGCTTAATAAGGATATTCTGTCTTATGATGGTTATATGCCATTGACAAAACGAGCCGTTGCTGAGCTGAAGCGTCAGGGTCTTGTTCAGTCTATCCGTCCTGTAACAGATAAGGATCTCTACTCTGGTCCGTATTATCCACTCAATGGTTTTACTGGCTGGACACGCGATAACTATGGTCCTATTTGGATTCCAGCAAAGGGCAAGTCGATTAAGTTGACATTAGAGAACCTTCCTGTTTATGAGCGTTGTATCAAGGTATATGAGGGCAACGACTTGCAGGTTAAGAACGGAAAGATATATATCAACGGTAAACTATCTAATAGCTACACCTTTAAGATGGACTATTACTGGATGATGGGTGATAACCGTCATAACTCTGCCGACAGCCGTTTTTGGGGCTTTGTGCCAGAGGATCATGTCGTTGGTAAGCCAATCTTCATCTGGTGGTCAAGTGATCCAGACCGCAAGGGCTTTGGAGGAATCCGTTGGCACAGACTGTTTAACTGGGTTGATAATATAAAGTAGGTCTCTCAAAGGACCTCCCCAAGCCCCTCCAAAGGAGGGGATGTGCATGTTACCTGTGTTTGGTAAACGTTACACATCCCCTCCTTTTTTGTCATCGTTCAATCATCTTATACGTAAAACTGTTATGGCATATTCTGATAATAACAACATATTCAGTTCTAATAATAGCAACATCAGTAACTTGACATCCCCTCCTTCGGAGGGGCTTGGGGAGGTCTTGCTCTCCTCTGCTTACTTTGCGCCTATTCAATGGTATCAGAAACTGAATCGCTATGACAGCTGTCTGATAGAGCAACACGATAACTTTGTTAAGCAGACCTATCGTAATCGTTGTGTAATCGCTTCTGCAAATGGTCCACAAACCCTCTCTATTCCTGTCGAGAAGTTTGAGAGTCTGAAGTGTCCGATGAAGGATGTGCGTATCAGCGACCACGATAACTGGCGTCACCAGCACTGGAACGCATTGCTGTCGTCTTATGGTGAGAGTCCGTTCTTTGAATATTATGAAGACGATATACGTCCATTCTTCGAGCGAAAATGGACGTATCTCTATGATTTCAACTGGGAGATAACGCTGAAAATGTGCGAACTCATCGACATTATGCCTTGTATGCGTCGCACAGATGCCTATCTGATGGATATTCCCGATGGAATCGTTGATTTCAGAGAGATAATCCGTCCGAAGCATCCGGGTGTTGACAGCGACTTCATTTCTCGTCGTTACTATCAAGTTTATCAACAGAAGTTTGGCTTCCTGCCTAACCTTAGTATTCTTGATTTGCTTTTCAACGAGGGTAATGAGAGTGTGTTATACTTATAAGAGATCGTAAATGCAGTGTTTCTTAGGCTGTAATAATCGCCTTTTATCTCTCTTCTCAATTCTTTAAAAGGTATGTTTTGCGAATTATTTCCATGAAAAAAAGAAATTATTTACGTGCAAAGAAATATTTATTTTCATGAAGAAAAATATTTATTTTCATGAAGATAATTCGATAAAGGCGTAGAGTTGTTGTCTTAGAACAGCTCTACGCCTTTTGTTTTTAGCCTTTTCAGTGTTTTATTTTGTACCTTCTTAAAACAAAATAGAGGGGAGCTTGGATTATAACTGTCCAGCCTCAACCTGCAAGACAATGCGCTCTACAAGTCTGTCAGCTCCATTTGGCTCGTAGCGTTTCTTCAAACTACTACCGAAAGCCCAAGCAAAGGCTTGATAGAAACCTGCTCGCACAGGACCGAGGAAAGCCTGTACCAGTTCGTAGGAAGTCGAATTACACTCTCGGTCGATAAGCTTGATAAGCAACTTACCTTGGGTGAATGTTAGCTTCTTCATACGTGGCTTATAGGTGTTCCAAATCTCTTTCTCCACCTTCTTCATGTGTTCGTCACGCTCTTTCTTAGTAGGAATAGTCTCAAGATAAGCACCCGTTTCCAGAATAATCTGGTTACACTCCTTGGCGATTGGAAGTACCTTTTTGATGTTATAAACCAATCGATAGTAGGCTGTTTCCTGCGATTTATTCTTGAATTCAAGCGGTGGAAAGACGTAAACCTTGCTCGTTCTGACATATTGAATGCTGTCAGCGCCTACCTTTGCCTTACCGATGTGAACCATAGGCACAAACGTCGGAGAGTCCATATCTACCACACGATCCTCGGGGTTGATATGGTCTTGCGCTGTTGCAGCTGTAGAAAGCAATAGTAGCGTTCCAAGTGTGAAAAGCAATCGTTTACTCATAACTGATTCATAATACAACTTCTCGTTGGGTACAGTTTATTTTCTGCAAAAGTAGCGATTATTTCTGAAGTGTGTTAGGAATTTAATAATAATTTGTCATTTACCCTCATTAATTGTCTTTATATATTGATTTTAGTCCCGATAAAGGCAACTACTCCATGACTATCTTTGGGTTATGAGATAGGATAGAAAACTATACTTTTTGTCGTATTTATAGGACTTATCCTATGCTTTTACATATCAAAATGTCAGCTTTATATCATCTTGATTTCATATACTCCTTTCTTTAGCTTGCTTTATGACGCTAAAGAAAGTTAAACGCCTTATATTTATGTAGGGTATTTGTAAAAGCTATCAATATTTTTTCTACTTTTGTGAAGCAAACCATAGCGCAGAACACAACACTTACGGAAGCGGTTTATTACGCCCGTTATAGCTGGTTTACTTCGGTTTAACCTGTAACGTGAAGTTTCAGGAGTGTGACTACATTCTGTGTCAGTTTATTTTATCGTCAGAGTTTATCCTTAAAAAAGAACGAAATAAAACATATATCATGATGAAGAAGACACTACTATTTAGCTGCCTACTTGCACTTTCTTTGGGTGTACAGGCGCAAGATAACCATGGATATGGGGTAGACGACAGTCAGTTTAAGTCACTTGCAGAAGAGGTGGCACACTTAAAGAAAAGCAACGATATGTTTAATGTCTACATCAACTATGCTGCTAATGCGCAGGTAGTATCGGATGCAGATCACCAGTGGAGTACAGGTTTCACGAATAAGCACCTCCGTTTAGAAATCAAAGGTAATCTAACCGATAAGCTCTACTATCGTTTGTGTCATCGTCTGAACAATACAACAGAGGCGAGAAGTGAGGATAATCTTGCTAAGGCAACCGATATTATGATGATTGGTTATAAGTTCTCTGATAAGTTTCGCCTTGAAGCTGGAAAGGTATGTCAGAGTCTTGGCGGTTTTGAAGTGGATGAGAACCCTGTCTATATCTATCAGTTCTCTGATATGACGGGCTCTATGGATTGTTATATGGCAGGTGTTACAGCCGTATATAAGCCTGTTCCGTCACAAGAGTTTGTACTTGGTATTACCAATTCTCACAACGAAAAGTTCAGTGAGGTATATGGTAATAATGCCGTATCCATCGAGGGTGACGGTACATATAGTAGACTGTTGGAGAAGCCACGTAACCCACTTGCCTACTGTTTGAACTGGAATGGAAGTTTTCTGAACGATAGATTGCATACGCGTTGGTCATGGGGAATACAAGGAGAGGCGAAACATAAGTATAGTCGTATTCTCATCTTGGGACAGAAACTACAGTTAGACAGACTGCAATGTTACTTTGATTACATGGCTCAAAACGATGGAATCGACCGTTTGGGCATAGCGACAAACGAATTGGGGAGTTCATTCTCTGGATATACTGGTAATGTGTGGATGAGTGATATACATTATAATTCATTTATAACAAAGCTCAATTGGCAGTTTGTTCCACGTTGGAATCTGATGTTGAAGGGTATGTATGAGACGGCAAGTGTCACAAAGATTGACCGTTTTAAGGACTTCCGTAAAAGCTATGGCTATGTAGGTAGTGTGGAGTATTATCCTATTAAGGGGCAGGACCTGCGTATCTTCTTAGCCTATGTAGGTAGGAAAGTTACTTATAAAGAGGGTGTTGGCTTGGATAAGTATAATACCAATCGCATCGAGTTGGGCTTTAAGTACAGAATCAAAGCTTATTAAAAGTAGGAAAAGAAAAGGATAGGAAAGATACTGAGAGGCGTAGGAAGGGTTGGAACTCTTCACGAAAAGAAGTAAGTATACGCACTATAAGTCGGATAGAAAAGTCAGATAATTGTCGTAGAAACTTCATGAATCAGTGTTTTGAAACATCCTAATAAATAAAGAAAATAAATCATTCTCTTCTCGTTAGTGAAAGAGATCAACGCTAACTTTATCAAAATAGAATCATGGAAGAAAAGAAATTTCGTGTAGAAAGCGACCTCTTAGGTGAGCTTCAAGTTCCAGAAGAGGCTTATTATGGTGTGCAGACACAGCGTGCCATCAACAACTATCACATTTCACGCAAACGTATGTGTGATTATCCAGACTATGTTGTTGCGATTGCTTACGTCAAATTGGCTGCTGTAGAAACCAACCGTCAGCTCGGTGAAATCAGTGATGAAGTGGCTGATGCGATGGCACAAGCATGCCGTGAGCTTATTGATGGTAAGATGCACGAGAACTTTGTGACCGATATGGTACAAGGAGGTGCGGGCACATCTGTCAACATGAATGCCAATGAGGTGATTGCCAATCGTGCTTGTGAGATTATGGGTCACAAGAAAGGTGAGTTCCAGTACTGCTCTCCTAACGATCATGCTAACTGCGGTCAGTCAACGAATGATGTTTATCCAACTACCATTCGTCTGACACTTATCCTACTGAATAAGAAACTTGTGGCTTCTTTGAGCGAACTCATTGCTGCTTTCCGTAGAAAGGGTGAGGAGTTTAAGCACGTTATTAAGATGGGTCGTACACAGCTTCAAGATGCTGTCCCTATGACAAGTGGACAGGAGTTTAATGCCTTTGCCAATACGTTGGAAGAAGAGATTGCCAACCTTAATCGTAATGCTGCTCTCTTGCATGAAATCAATATGGGTGGTACTGCTATCGGAACGGGTCTGAACGCTGCTCCTGGCTTCCCAAAGATTTGTGCTGAAAAGCTAAGCGAATTGACTGGTATGGACTTTATTGCAGGTGCCGACCTTGTTGAGGCTACACCTGATACAGGTGCTTATGTAAGCTATTCAAGTGCTTTGAAGCGCTTAGCTGTTAAACTTTCTAAGATTTGTAACGACCTTCGTCTGTTGGCTTCTGGTCCTCGTTGCGGTTTGAATGAAATTAATCTTCCACCGATGGCACCGGGTTCAAGTATCATGCCTGGTAAGGTGAACCCTGTTATTCCAGAGGTAACAAACCAGACTTGTTTCAAGGTTATCGGTAATGATACAACTGTTATGATTGCTGCTGAGGCTGGACAGTTGCAGCTGAATGTAATGGAGCCAATCATTACAGAATGTCTTATTGAGGACCTTACTTGGTTACCAAATGCTATGGATACGCTGCGTGAGAAGTGTATTGACGGTATTACGGTGAATAAGGACCGCTGTCTTGAAATGGTGAAACACTCTATCGGTATTGTTACAGCACTCAACCCATACATCGGATATAAGAATAGCACGAAGATTGCTAAGGAAGCTCTTGCAACAGGTGGCTCTGTTTATGACCTTGTACTTGAACATAAGTTGCTCTCTAAGGAGAAACTTGATGCTATCTTGTCACCAGAGCATATGCTTGCACCAGAGGCAAGAATAAAGTAAAAAAGCTTTTTATGTTCGTGTTGATAAGCAGTAAAAAGCTGCTTTTCGCATACTAACTATAATGAAGATGCTGTATCCACACGTTGGATATGGCATCTTTCTTTTTATGGTGGCTGTAGAAGTTGTCTAATATCCCACTGACAAGATGTTCTCTACAGTCTAAAACTACTGCGTTCTATTCTCCCTTTTCCTTTAATAGATATGTTTTGTCAATTCTTTCATACTGAAAAAAGAAGTAGACGTGGAGAATCCTATTTTTTATGAGCCTTCATTGTGGAGCTTAATCATGTTGTGTTTGTCCGAATTTTTCACATATCGAATTTTAAAAGACCACCAAATGGCTTGCAATTAACGTCCTTTTGGCTTGCTAAAGATGCCCTTTTGAGGTCTAACTAACGCCCTTTTGAAGCCTTATTAGGCACCTTTTAAAATCCACCTTTGCAACTATTTGATAACAAGTAACTTACGAAGGTGTTAAAACAAGCCGTTTTTAAGCCATTTTTCTACCTCTTCTTAGAATATTTTGTCAATATATTTCTTTCCTTTTTTGTGTAAGTTTCAGACGGAGTCAGAGATTACGGAGGTTTTATTCTACCATGATAGGAATATCAAATATCATTTGAGTTCTTGTAACTCTTGACATACTTCCCTTTCTCAAAGTAATGGAAAATTGCGTAGTTCAGTTCCTTATCTGTATGTCCAGTCAAAGGTGAATAGAAAAGATCAAGGTATTTTGCCCTCCATTTAGTCGGGAACTGCTTTGTATCAATCATCAGCATAGGGAACGTAGTATGCTTTTGTTTGAATATGTCATCATATATATTCGATATGACAAGGATGTTAATTCCCTTGTCTTTGCATTGAGATACTAAGGCTGCAGGCGACACACAATAGGTAGAATGACAGAAAGGAGTATAATTATATAGCAATACTTTATCGTGTGTTTCGATATATTGTTTTACCTGATTAAGGCTGACTTTGTATACTTTTGAGAAGTCATGAATATCGTCAATGTTTTCTTCAAGTGTTATAACTCTCTTCTTTTGTGCATCCGATAGATGAGAATAGCCAGAAGTTAAGCCTGAAATCTGGCATGATGAGAGTCCCAAGAGTATTAAGGCTGATAGAAAAAAATGTTTCATAAGGTAGATTTAATCATTCAATAAAATGTGCTACAAAGATAAGGATAAATCATAAGATTATGCAGAAAACCTACCTAACAAGTTCTTTTAATACCACTTCTTGTTCTCTATAAAAGCTTTTTTCGTCGGCTTCTGATACAGGGTTAATCTCCTCTAAACTTGCTGCAAGGTTCTGCATCTCCCATGTAATGGAATAGCCTAACTGCTTTCGCATGGCAATACATTTATCTAATTCGTAACGAGCGCGGGCTTTGTCTTTTCTAAAGAGTAAACCAGCAAGGGTGAAGCGCATACGTTGTCGGAACTTTTCCTCTCGTTGTGCGGATATAGCTTTACAGAGAAGTGCAATCTTGTAGCGTTCGTCATCAAGGAGTTCTGATAGTTCGTGATATAGATAGGACTGTCGGTGGCTCTTGATAAGATGGGTATAAATATTGATTGCCTTATCTTTTTTGCCCATAATCCGATAGACCATCGCTTTGTAACGTTGGTTATGCATATTGTAAGGACTATGCTTCAGCGCTTCTGCCAATATTGGTGCAGCCTTTAAAGCCATGTCAACAGTAGGCTTACTTTCCACTTCCTTAAATACTTTTCCTACGATACGCATTCCTATTGAGGGAATAGGATGACCGTTGCCTTGCTCCATTGTCCAGTCTTCATCTGTCAGACGGGTGATATCCCATTGTGAGATGAAGTCGAGCATAGAGAATCCTGGATGATGATCGAAGACCAATAATGAGGCACGCATTAAGGCACTCTGTCCCTTAAGGTCCTTGTCGTCCATCGTCGGATAGAGTCTTAGCAAACTCTTGAATATCTTATATGCCTCTTCTAACTGGCGTTGTTGATAGCGAAGTTTCATCATGTCTACACCTACCCAGAACATAGCTATGGTCGTGTAGTGTCCCTTGTGTACAGCATACATCGGTAGAATGGCAGCGTATGCCTCCTCCGTACGTCCCTGCTTGCGCAGCATAAAGATGTCTCTTATCTCCATCTTTCCAAAATTAAAGAAAGCAGACGCCAAAGCCGAAACAACAGGTTCGTCTTTTAGCGTCTGCTTTTTATTTAATAATTTTCCTTTTCAACCTCAGTTATTACTGATTTGTGACCGTCAAACTTCCAGATGTATCAGGGTTTGGTTTACAAGCCACATTGTTATGTGTCTCGTATTCAAGGATGAAGAAGTTCATCCATGGGCATACATAACCTTCCTTAGAATTGATTTGTGCAGATGGTTCATAATTGGTATTGTCCTTTCTGCGAATCTGAAGCGC
The DNA here is from genome assembly GCF_000517825.1 of Prevotella sp. ICM33. Classification (NCBI taxonomy): domain Bacteria; kingdom Pseudomonadati; phylum Bacteroidota; class Bacteroidia; order Bacteroidales; family Prevotellaceae; genus Prevotella; species Prevotella sp. ICM33. Next base: position 264,916 of record NZ_JACD01000007.1, on the reverse strand, counting down.
AAGTCGTTTATAGTCGAAGTACGTGATTCCCTCGCCCCAGAACTCTATGCGTTTCTGTACCATCAGTTCTTTTATGAAGTCCTCCATAGTGGTGACATTATTTGCCTGATAAGAGTTATCGGTGTAACGATAAGTGTTCATAAAGTTTTTCAGAGCCGTGACACCTGCTGCAACACCATCAAGGTGGGCTGTAGCTTCAATGTCGATAAATACCATTTCTTCCATGCGCATCAAAGGAAGACTGATGAATTGTCCCTCTTGAGTATCAGTGATATTACCCTTTGCAGGACGGAACTTGATGTTAGCATAGGCTGGCAACTGTTTCCAGGCTTCCTCATCTAAGAGGGAAAGTCTCTCCTTCTTAGTGCCAATGGTGATAGAGTCATATTTCTCGTAACCCTCATGTGTACCTGCAGCGGTCGGATCAATCCATGAATAATGGCGCCAGTCACCTTCTGGCATCTTGTCATAGAGCGCACTACCAATCATACGAGTAGCACCGTATGCGCCAGCAAGTCCCCAAGTAGTTTCTGATGACATGGTGCTGGTGAAGGTATAGTAGATATAGCTAATTTGCTCACGTGTGGTATAGCCTAACTTCCACATCCATGCTTGGTTTTCCTTGTTAAAGCCGTCTTGTGTGCTATGCCACTGTGCTTCGGTAACAGGACTGTAACCACTGGCAGCCTTACGAGCATAGGTACGTGCCTTCTCATAGCACTCACGAGCTGTGGTTATACCTAACTTATCATACTCAATGCTTGCAGAGTCTTCTGCTGCTATGGCTGCATTAAGGTCTGCACTGCTCTGATCAAAACGACTTGCCATATCCATCCAAAGGCGTGCCTTGAGTCCATAGACTACACTAAGGTTAGGCAAGTTCTTGTCGGGACGTGTATAATTAGCCAGATACTCCTCGGCATGGTTGAGGTCAGTAAGGATGAAGCGATACATCTTATAGAACGGAGCACGTGGATTGTGGCGTTGCATTTCTTTCGTTGTCTTTTCGGTAACGATAGGAACTGTGAGCCCCCATATCCCATTTTTTGTCGCCTTATCATCCAAACTTGCAATGCCAGTCTTCTTGAATTCGAACTGACGAGCTATGTCAAGATAAGCCATTGCACGATAAGCCAGAGCTATACCTAAGTAGTTTTTAGAGGTTGGTGAGGCTGTGGCAGGATCTACTACACTTGTTACGTTGTTACAGGTAGCAATGAAATCGTAGTAAAAACGATAGGTGTAATAAGCCTTGAAACGGGTGTTGACACCGCTTTCCACTGTCGTCCAATAGCTATAGTTACTACTATAAACAGGGAAATCACTTCCTAAGACATCCCTATAGTGCATCTGACAAGGATAACCCCAGTCGTTGAGAGGGTCACCAGAGCCCCAAGAGTCAAAGGTTATCATATAAGAAAGGATACCATTGATGAGTCCTTCTTGTGAAGAAGGCATCTTTCTTACTTGGTCAGAAGTTAATACCTCTGACGGTTCAATGCTATCGATACAAGAAGTAAAGCCAAAGGTAATAGCAACGATAGCCAACGTTATGATGTGATTTGATATTAAGCGTTTCATAATGACGTACGATTAATGTAAGAAGATGGTTAGAATGTTAGTTTAATACCACCAGAGATGGTTCTCGTTGGGCTATAGATGGATGTACTACTACCTCCTGAGAAGGAACCACGTGGGTCGAATCCCTTACGCTTACTCCAAAAGTATACGTTGTCAGCAGCCACATATATGCGTACATTCTCCAATCCAATCTTGCTTACCCATAGCTTAGGTAGGGTGTAGCCAAGGTTGATATTCTGTAAGCTTAGATAGCTACCGCTGATGAGGAAACGGTCGCATTGAGCACTGACACTTGGATCGTCATATTGCCAACGAGGTATATTACTGGTCGGATTACTTGCTGACCAAGAGTTGAGAACGTCTTTATGGATAGTTGTTCCTCCTAAGGTGCCACTTGGTGGACCCATAAAACCTGCGTAACCACCGTCGTATGAAAGTCCTCCTAACGAATAAGCGAAGGAGATTGAGAAGTCGAAACCATACGCATTCAGCGTTGTTCCAAAGCCACCATAGAGGTCTGGGTGTGGACTTCCGCATGAGTAATAGCCCGCATTACCATATACATCTGTCGTTTTAAGGGTTCCGTCAGGGTCAGTGTAGTACCACATAGCCTTTCCTTCATTAGAAACACCAGCATAACGAGGCATATACCACTCGTAAATAGGGAGTCCCTCGGCATAGAGTCTATCACCACTACTATAGCCAGGGTGCCCATCTACAACGAGATCAGCTTTGAGGACGTCAGCGAGTTTGATGATTTCATTCTTGTAAGTAGTTGCATTCACGTTGACATCCCATGAGATATTTTTAGTTTTTAAGACAGTAGCAGAGAGATCAACCTCCACACCCTTGTTCGTCATATCACCGATATTGTCGTACGTTCCTTTGTAACCAGCCGAGTAAGGAGCAAAGACAAAGCAGAGCATGTCAGTTGTTTTCTTATAGAAATACTCAATACTACCGCGCAAACGGCTATTGAACAATTCAAAATCGAAGCCTGCATTGAAGTTGTTATTGGTCTCCCAAGTAATATTAGGGTTGCCCTTTTCAGAGAGAACTAATCCAACCTTATTGTTCGTGTTTACGATACTATACGTATCAAGATAGTGGAAATCACCAATATTATCATTACCTTGCTGACCGAAAGAAGCCTTTAGTTTCAACATGTTCAACCATTTGAAAGGCTTCATGAAAGGCTCTTTCGTAATAGTCCAAGCACCACCAAAGGAGTAGAAGTTACCCCAACGATGATTAGGATCAAAGCGACTGGAAGCGTCACGACGGAAAGAAAGACTTCCAAAGTACTTCTGATCGTAGTCGTATTGCCCACGGAAGAAGAAGCCTTCAGACTCATATTCGCTATTACCAGACTCTCCTGTGTTATCCATCTTTATTGCTCCAGCAAGCGTTTGGTTGGTAAAGTAGGATGCCATACCAAGTTTTGTACCCCACAAGCTTTCGTAGTTGTAGCGATAGAACTCATGACCAAGGAGCAATTCCATGTGATGATGACCAAAGTCATGGTTGTAATTCACGAGTTGTTGGAAGTTATAAGAGAAGGTCTGATCACTTGTTCTGGTCACAACACCCGTTGGATAAGTCGTATGACTGTATCCATAGAAAGGCTGTTTCGTCTCAGTTGCACGTGAGTTGTTAACGGTCACCGTACCATTAAGGGTAATCTTCAATCCCTCAAGAGGCATGATATTCGCATAACCATAGAGCGAATACATATTAACTTTCGAACTATTCGTATTCAACGCATTCTCTTGTAATGGGTTGATGTTAGGTAACGTAGGACGTCTTAGTCCAATAACAGCACCATTACCATAGTCATACATCTGTCCATTCTCATCTGTCATGATGTTCCCTTGCTCATCACGAATGAAGGCAGGATAGATAGGCGCGACATTATTCAACTGATAGAAAAGACCATTATCATCCGATGGTATCACATGGTATTTAGCCCGAGAGAAGTTCATGTTCGTACCCACCTTCAACCATTTGCGTGCTTCATAGTCCGCTTTGGCACGAACGGTAATACGTTCAAAGTCCGAATGATATGCCACACCTTCATTGTTTAAGTAACCCAAAGAAAGGTAGTATTGCATCTTATCGCTACCTCCAGTCAGGTTTACATCATACTCTTTGCGTAATCCGTTACGAAAGGCAAGACTCTTCCAATCGTCTGGTAAGATAGTATAACGTTTACCATTATGCTCAATAACACGTCCTAAAGTGGCATGTGGATTCATATGACCATCTTCCCCAATGAGCTGTTCTCCGTTTGGAACAGTAAATATTGGATATCCCAATCCACCCGCTGCACCAGGTGCAACGAGTTGTTTGTTAGCCTCAATAGTAGCTTGAGCAGGGGTCAATCCGAGTCCTTTCAGTTGATAATTATACAATGCATTATAGTAAACCTCATAGTATTTAACAGGATCATCGATAGTCTCATAGTAGCGTTTAATACGACTATTCGTACCCCATCTCATATCAACAGAAATATGCGCATTGCCAACTTGTGCATGTTTTGTTGTCACCATGATAACACCATTGGCTCCTCGTGCTCCATAGAGTGCGGTAGAAGACGCATCTTTCAAGACGGTTACAGATGCCACATCGGCAGGGTTAAGATTGTTCCAACCGCCATCGTAAGGCGCACCATCTACTATAATCAGAGGGCTTTGTCCTGCGCTAATACTACTAAAGCCACGTACACGGATAGAAGGGGTTGAACCAGGTTCTCCGCTGTTGTCTATAATCTGAACACCAGCAGCCTCACCTTTCAAACTACTCATTACGTTATTGACCTGCTTATGTTCAATCTTTTTAGAGTCAACAATGGCAGCAGAGCCTGTAAAAGCCGAACGCTTTTGTTCACCGAAGGCAGTTACAACTACCTCGTCCAACGCTGAGTTGTCGTTAATCATCGTAATCTTCATTGTCGGTTTGGCAGGACCAGTGAAGGTTTTCATACCGACATAAGATACTTCCAACTTAGCACCAGGCTTGATATTGGCGAGTGTAAACTTACCGTCCATGTCTGTTGCTGTAATCAGTTTGCTGTCACCGACTACCTGAACCGTTGCACCGATAATCGTTTCACCTGTTTCGTCGACAACAACACCCGAAGTAGTGAATACTTGTTGGGCAAAGCTGACGATTGCCGACAGCATAAATAAGGTAGAAAATAAGAGTCTTTTCGTATTCATAAGGCAGGTCTTTATGTTATTTTCAAGTAAGGTTGTATGTAATAGATAATTATGTCGCAAATATAACTAAAAGTTTCAAACAATCAAATAAAATCGTGGAAATAATTAAGAAAAATAACATTTGATGTCTTTTAGGCTTGTAAGTGTTATTCTTACAAGGAAACTATTAAGAGCGGATGTCATCTTTTTACATGGTTAATAGGAGTTTGTTTCCATTGAAATATATTTTCTTTTTTAGGCTAATCTGTTCGATAATAAAACAAAATATGTTGAGGCTCTAATGAGCGATTTGGGTTAAATTAAAGGTTATATGAGAAAATAACATTACCTTTGCCATAGAAACAAACAATCAAGGTGATATGAAATATCTATTGGTATCAGATATCCACGGATGTCTGCCAGCACTGGAGAAGGTGCTACAATTCTATGATCGCGAGCGTTGTGACATGCTTTGCATACTTGGAGACATACTTAATTATGGTCCACGTAACTCTATCCCAGAGGGAATAGATGCTAAGGGGATAGTGGAAGCACTAAATAAACGTGCTAATAACATCGTGGCAGTACGTGGAAACTGTGATGCAGAAGTTGATCAGATGCTACTTGATTTCCCTATGATGTCCGACTATTTGATGTTGGTTGATGAGGGACGAAAGATTTTCCTAACACATGGACATATCTATAACAAATCCACAATGCCAAAAGGTCATTTCGATGCGATTGTCTATGGGCATACACATCTTTGGGAACTCACCCAGCAGGAGGGTACGCTTGTTTGTAATCTCGGCTCTATCACTTTCCCAAAAGGTGGGAATGTGGCTACCTTCATGACCTATGAGCATGGTGTCTTCACAGCTTATACGCTTGACGGAACACCGCTAAAGCAGGAAAGAATTTAGGGAAAACTTATTAGCCTAATTAGCCTTATTGGACTAATAGGGCCAATTAGCTTAATAAACAATAACTATCTAATCCCCTCCTTATATCAGCCCTTTCTTTCCAAAGAATAGCTTTGAGATGCCCGTGACATCCATCAACCATGTTATGCCAAACGAGCCTGCAATGGCAAATACCACACTGACCACAAGGAAGAACATTCCCGTCGGCTCCACACGAAGCAGCAACGGCTGATAGAATTTGGCAAGAATTGTGAAGATAGGAGAGAAGAGTAAGAGGGGTAAAGTGTTACGCCCGATAAAGAGAAAGAGGTCGCGCAGAGGTTGAGGAATCCCTAACTGATAGATCCACAACAGCGAACCGATAACTAAAAACACCAAACATGCACCTGCAAAAGATGCCTTATCGTAATGGGTTGGGTCGATGCACCATACTACTAAAAGTCCTAATGTCCACCAACGTGCAGGGAAAGCTTGACGGAAATTGCCCACTGCTTGACGTATGATAGCACCTACAAGGAAGTAGGCTGCATTGGCTATTGAGAGAAATTCGCAGCCGTAAGAGATTAACCAAAGGAACAGAGCAAGAAGTGTAAATCTACCTAACAGCACTTGATTTTCCAAACTTATTATTTTGATAGGCAGCAGTGGTTTCTCTTGTTTCAATACTGATGAAAAACGTCCTTTAGGTTTTTTGAATGCGATATAATAGAAGATACCGCAAATCATCAAGGTATGTAAGTACCAATAAGGACCCATCGGATGAAGGAAGATATGGTCAATCAGTACTCCTGCGGTTAGATGATCAATATGTTCACGGATAGGGAGTAGCGAAGCCATTAAGGTGTATCCGCTTTCCATCACTGCGTAAGGGATGAAAATCCAAAGCATAGTTTTCCCCAAAGCAGCCCACGACTTATTCACATTAAACAGATAACCCGACACTAACAGGAAGCCTGGCATGTGGAAAGTATAGACCAACTTTTTAGCAACAGGGTAGGTGTCGCCAATATAAGTAAGGTGGAAAGCAATCATCAGCGTGATGAAGACGAACTTGAGAAAGTCCAGTTCTTCCATCCTTGCCTTAGGTTTATGCATTTGAATAATCATGGCGACAAAGTTAGGAAATTAGTAGGACACTTCAAAAAGATGTAGTTGTAAAAGAATAATTAGCCTCTTAAATTTCGAGATTTGATAGGTGTTAGCAATTTATTATCATCCTCTGACAAAGAAAACTTCTTCATTTAATACTTCGAAAATCTACAGATAAAGGTTTGAAAAATCATTACATAAATCCGAGAAAAACACCTACAAATAATGATAAAAACACGTTTAAAAGATGAGTTTGTAATAGGCAGTAAATCAGTTGGTTATAAAACTGCATAAGTAAAGATGCTTAATTGGACTCCAAAAGGGCGTTAGTAAGGGTCTTAAAGGGCGTCTTTTGCAAGTCAATTAGGCGTCTTTAAGAAGCCAAAAGAGCATGTATTGTTTTTGAACTGCACGAAAATAGTTTACAAATATCAGTGCATAAAGGAACGAATAAAAGAAAAACTCCATTGCATTGTTCATAGTGAACGTTTGCAATGGAGTCTCTTTTAATCGAATAATCCCGGTTGTAGAGGATTGTCTTGATATGCATTTCGTCCGAGATGGTCGTAGGCAAGCTGTGTTGCTACACGTCCACGAGGGGTTCGTTTGATGAAACCTTCCATAATAAGGAAAGGTTCGTAAACCTCTTCTACCGTACCAGAATCCTCACCGATAGCGGTGGCAATGGTTGAAACACCTACTGGACCGCCACGGAACTTATCGATAATGGTGAGTAGAATCTTGTTATCTATCTCGTCCAAACCATATTTGTCAATGTTCAACGATTGTAGTGACATCGTAGCGATTTCGGGTGTGATAGTACCATTACCCTTCACCTGTGCGAAGTCGCGTACACGGCGGAGTAGGGCGTTACAGATACGTGGCGTACCACGTGAGCGACGCGCTATTTCATTCGCAGCTTCGTCCACGATAGGCACTTTTAATAGGGCAGCTGAACGCTTGATAATACGCTTTAAAGTCTCTGGATCATAATATTCCAAATGGAGATTAATACCAAAGCGAGCACGGAGAGGAGCTGTGAGCAGTCCGCTTCGTGTCGTTGCACCAACGAGTGTGAATGGGTTGAGATCAATCTGGATAGAACGTGCAGACGGTCCCTTATCAATCATAATGTCAATACGATAGTCCTCCATCGCAGAGTAAAGATACTCCTCTACGACAGGAGAAAGGCGGTGTATCTCGTCAATAAACAAGACGTCGTTAGGCTCTAAAGAGGTGAGGATACCCGCAAGGTCGCCCGGTTTGTCGAGTACCGGACCAGAGGTAATCTTGAAACCGACGCCCAATTCGTTAGCGATAATATTGCTCAACGTCGTCTTACCCAATCCCGGAGGACCGTGCAAGAGGGTGTGGTCGAGTGGTTCGCCACGGAACTTAGCGGCTTCAACAAAGACGCTGAGGTTTTCGACCACCTTCGACTGTCCGCTGAAATCATTAAATTTCAGAGGGCGCAGAGCGTTTTCGAAATCCTTCTCAACCGAGTTCAGCCTTTCTTCATGTATGTCAAAATCTTCTGGCATATTGCTAATTTTCTGCAAAAAGATGCAAGTGGAAGAGTGTGTAGATAATGTCTTTGCACATGGTTAATATATCCGTCAAATGCATTCTTTTATGGATATATGTGTTGTGCTTCCCTATGAATTGCCGTCTACGACTCTTCTTCTACACCCTCAGGGTATATATTATTTTCTGCAAAGGTACTCTATTTTTTCTGTGCAAGTGCTTTGTTTCGGAAAATTTATCTAAATTTGTAGCGTCATTTCACTCATATCCTTAAATGTATGATTAACAAGATTAATAAGAAGGTCCTTTATCGGGAAATCTTAGACTATGTAATGATAGCCGTAGGTATGCTGTCCTACGCTATCGGTTGGATGGTTTTTCTACTACCTAATCACATCGGTAATGGTGGCGTAGCAGGTCTTGCTTCCATTTTGAATTGGGGTCAAGGAATCCCTGTTGCTAACACTTATTTTATCCTAAACGCAATTCTATTAGCCATTGCACTGAAGGTTTTAGGCTTAAAGTTCTGTATCCGCACTATCTATGGCGTTGTGATGCTGACGGTTATCACAAAGATTATGGGTACTGTCTTTCCTCATCCGGGACTCTTACATGGGCAACCTTTTATGGCAGCAATCATCGGTGCATCGTTTTGTGGTGTTGGTTTAGCTTTTGGACTCTCCTATAATGGTAGCTCTGGTGGCTCGGATATCGTCGCAGCGATAGTCAATAAATATCGTGATATTTCTCTTGGGCGTGTTATCTTATTAGTGGATATGACCATCGTAACGGGAAGTTACCTTGTTCTTCGTAGTTGGGAGCAGGTTATCTATGGTTATGTAAACTTGATTATCACCTCTTTTGTACTCGACCAAGTTATCAACTCCAGTCGTCGTTCGGTGCAGTTCCTTATCATTTCGGAGCGTTATAAGGAGATTTGTGATATGATATCGCAAGACCAACCCCATCGTACCAGTACGATAATCGATGCAAAGGGCTATTATACGGGTAGCGATATAAAGATTGTTATCGTAGTAACTCGCCAACGTGAAGCGTCATATGTCTATCGTATGATTGATGATATCGACCCAGATGCCTTCGTAACACAGAGTCAGGTAATGGGTGTCTTTGGTAAGGGATTTGATAAGTTTAAGGTGAAGAAGAAGTCACCTAATAAGAATAAGCCGAAGGCTACTAATCTGCCTAAGCAGTAAAGAGAACAAAGCCGGCTGACACGTGGTTGCGTGTTAGCTGGCTTTGCTTTGTGGGGATTGGGCTTATTAGCCTTGTAAGGCCTATTAGCCCAATAGGGCTTATTGCTTTATTAGCCTTATAAGGCTTATTAGCCCAATAAGGCTAATTGCTCTCTTAGCTTTTACTTCATCTTTAGTGCCGCCTTGATACCAGCCTCAACGTCTTTCATATCAGCTGTTGGCTCAAAGCGATCGATGACGTGTCCCTGTCTGTCAATGAGGAACTTTGTGAAGTTCCATTTGATACTTGGATCTTTAGCGTAGTCTGGGTTCTCTGCGCGGAACTTCTCATCGAGGAACTTACCGATGTTATTATTCATGTCAAAGCCCTTGAATGGCTGTTGAGCCTTTAGGTAAGTGTAAAGCGGTGATTCGTTACGACCATTGACATTAATCTTTGCAAACTGTGGGAAAGTCGTACCATAGTTGCCTGTACAGAAAGTGTGAATATCATGGAAAGAGCCTGGAGCCTGTGCGCCAAACTGATTACAAGGGAAGTCAAGGATGACAAGCCCTTGGTTCTTATAGGTTTCATAGATTTTTTGTAATGCCTCATACTGTGGTGTAAATCCACATTTTGTCGCTGTATTAACGATGAGCAGAACCTTACCCTTATAGTCCTTCAATTTGACGGTATGCTCGTTTCCGTCCTTTACACTAAACTTGTAAACATTCTTCTGAGCCATGATTGGCAATGTCATGAGGGCTAAGAAGAGGAGTGAAAATAGTTTCTTCATTTGTTTCTTTATTGATATATGCTTTCGTTTTTGCCCCTATGAGAATTTAGGGAATGAAAACTTGGTTGTTTATATGTTCTCTGTTTATTATGAATAGGATTTTATTTCTGTGTGGGAATGCGATGTAATCAGTTCCTTATGATGCTATAATCAGCTTTTTACAATAGCTTAATCAACTCTTTCATACCTTCGCTTGCACCCTTTTTTATATGCGTTAATCGTCCAGAAGCATGTGCGGGCGTATCGTCTGGGTCAATCAGATAGATAGGAGTTCCTGGTCGGGTGTATTGCACAAGACCCGCAGCAGGGTAAACAACCAGCGATGTTCCGATGATAACAAGGATGTCTGCTTGTGCCACAACTTCTGCAGCTGGTTCAATCATTGGGACTGATTCACCGAAAAAGACAATGAAAGGACGCAATAGACTACCGTCTTCAGCCAATACTCCAGGGGCTACTTCGCAGTTGTCTTTAGGTAGTTCCTGTATGTATCGGCTGTCGTAAGGAGTCTTACTTGAGCATACCTTTGTCAGTTCTCCATGTAGATGGATAACCTTTAAAGACCCTGCTTTCTCGTGAAGGTCGTCAACATTTTGCGTAATCACCGTCACATCATAGTCTTTTTCAAGTTCCTTGATAAGGCGATGACCCTCGTTAGGCTTGGCTGCATAGAGCTTTTTGCGTAGATTGTTGTAGAAGTTGTTGACGAGTGTGGGGTTGGCTACCCAGCCTTCGTGCGTTGCTACCTGTTCTACAGGATAATCCTCCCATAATCCATCATTGCCGCGAAAGGTCTTGAAGCCACTCTCTACGGACATTCCAGCACCTGTTAAGAATACGATTTTCTTCATACGTCTGTCTTTTATGAGTTGAGGCTTGAAGGAGATAGACGAGGTTATAGGCATTAATTTCAAAACACTTGCAAATAGAATTTTGGACAAATGAAGTACTAATAATCTACTTCTTGTTTTTTGTCGATACCTTTAACTTGCACAGTAATCCTCCATTCTCTTTGACAAATTTAGTAATTTTAATCCGATTAATGCAAAACTATACCTTAAAAATAGTATCTTTGCACATTAATTATTAATAATATTAAGAACGATAATGGACAAATTAAGCTATGCACTGGGAATCGGTATCGGTTCACAGCTCGCAGGAATGGGCGCAAAGGAACTGAATATTGACGACTTCGCACAGGCTATCAAGGATGTTATTTCAGGTTCAGAACTGAAAGTTGACAATGCAGAAGCACAGACTCTCGTACAAAACTTCTTCCAAGAGCAGGAGGCTAAGCAGCAGGCTGCAGCCGCTGAGGCTGGTAAGGCAGCAAAGGCTGCTGGTGAGGCTTTCCTTGCTGAGAACGGTAAGAAGGATGGTGTTGTAACCTTACCATCTGGTTTGCAGTATCAGGTGTTGAAAGAAGGTAACGGTAAGAAGCCTTCAGCTACAGACCAAGTAGTATGTCATTATGAGGGAACACTGATTGATGGTACTGTTTTTGACAGTTCTTATCAGCGTAACCAGCCAGCTACTTTCGGCTTGAATCAGGTTATCCCAGGTTGGACGGAGGGTGTTCAGCTTATGCAAGAAGGTGCTAAGTATCGCTTCTTCATCCCTTATAAGCTTGCATATGGTGAGCGTGGTGCTGGTGCACAGATACCTCCATTCGCTACTCTTGTCTTCGACGTAGAGTTGATTGAGGTAAAGTAAGAAAGGTGTGTAGGCGATAATAGACTGCAATATATACGTCCATCATCTCCTACTCTAATAATATTGCTTAAGAAACTAAACAATTAAAATAATGAAGAAAATTTATTTTTTAGCCGCTATGGCTATCGCAGCTGCAGGCTTCACAGCTTGTGGTAACTCAGCTCCAAAGGAGGATTTGAAGTCTGATGTTGACTCTTTGAGCTATGCTTTCGGTATTGATCAGGGTCAGAGTGTTAAGCAGTATCTCCAGCAGATGCAGATTGATACAGCTTACATCGATGAGTTTATCAAGGGTATGAACGATGGTGCACAGAATGCTGATGATAAGAAGCGTGCTGCTTACAATGCTGGTATCGGCGTAGGTATGCAGATGAACATGATTATCAAGAATCAGATCAACCGTCAGATCTTTGGTGAAGATTCTACAAAGTCTGTTTCTTTGGCTAACTTCCTCGCTGGTTTCGCAGCAAGTGCAAAGGGTCATGGTCAGAAGATGACTGTAGAGCAGGCTCGTGAGGTTGAGCAGAAGACTTCAAAGACTATTCAGATGAAGGCCGCTGAGAAGACTTATGGCGCTAACAAGAAGAAGAGTGATGCCTACATGGCTGCCAATGCTAAGAAGCCAGGAGTGAAGACTATCGGTCAGGGTGTACAGGTTAAGGAACTCAAGGCTGGCTCTGGTGCTACACCAAAGGCTTCTGATGTTGTTAAGATTAACTATGTTGGTAAGACTATTGATGGTAAGGTTTTCGATCAGCGTGATGGTGCAACAATGCCTGTAGGTGGTGTTATCCCAGGTTTCACAGAGGCTTTGACAAAGATGCCTGTTGGTGCTAAGTGGGAGATTACAATTCCTTATACAGCTGGTTACGGTGCTGAGCAGCCAAGTCCAGACCTCAAGCCATTCTCAACACTTATCTTTACTGTTGAGTTACTCGGTATCGAGAAGGCTCCAGAGGGTCAGCCAGGTATGCCTCAGGGTATGTCAGGTATGCCACAGGGTAAGCCAGGTATGTAATCAACTAAAGCTTGATAATGGTTCGATGAGTCTTCCTTTCTTATATGGAAGAGCATCAGCTGTAATCCATTTTCACGATGATGACGAATTATTTTCATGAAAGAAAATATTTATTGTCGTGAAAATAAATATTTATTCTCATGAAAGTAATTCTTTATTTTCATGAGAATAATTCAGTAATGATACTCTTGTTTTATAGGAAAGGAAGACACATACATACTTCTTAAAGTTTAGTAATATACTTCATAAAGCTTTGTAATCATCGAATCTACATCCTTTTAATATAGAAAAACCTGTTCTTTAAAAACGACAAAACAATGAAGAAACTTTTAATGCTGGCTCTGCTCGTTGCAGCAGGTTCAGTCTTTAATACTGCAAGTGCGCAGAGTAAGAAGAAAGGAAAGCAGAATGCGAAGTGTTCTGTAGAATGTAAAGATGGCGCAGTAGTACTGACTTCACCTTCTGATACATTGAGCTATGCTGCAGGTATGTCTATGACACGTGGTTTGGACGACTATCTTGCAAATCAGTTTGGTGTTACTCCAGCACAGATGCCAGACTTCCTGCGTGGCTTGCGTCAGGGTATTGCTAATCGCAAAGACTCTGCTTTTGCTGCTTATGTAGCCGGATTGCTCATCAGTTCACAGGTAGACAAGACCATGTTGCCTAATATTGCATCTAAGTTCGAAGGCACATCGGCTCCAATTAACCCAGATTTGCTTTATAAGGGCTTTGTTGCAGCTTTGGCAAAGGATTCTACTGTCCTCAAGCAGGCTACTGCTGAGCAAATCTTCGAGAAGAAAGAAGTAGAGTTAAAAGCACAGAAAGATGCTGAGATGAAGGCTAAGAACGAGGCTTACTTGGCTGAGAACAAGAAGAAGGAGGGTGTTGTAACATTAGCTGATGGTCTTCAGTATCGTATCATTAAGAAGGGTGATGGAGCTATTCCAACAGCAGCTGACCGCGTTCAGGTTATCTATGAGGGTAAGACCATTGATGGAAAGGTTTTCGATGCAACTTCACGTCATGGCGTAGAGTTCGATACCTTCAATGTTGGTGGACTCATCAAGGGTTGGACAGAGGCGTTGCAGATGATGCCAGTAGGCTCAAAGTGGGAGATTGTTATCCCACAAAACCTTGCCTATGGTGAGCGTGGAGCAGGTCGTGACATCGGTCCTTTCTCAACCCTTATCTTCACTCTTGAGTTGAAAGGCATTGAGGCTGCACCTGAAAAGGAGTCAAAGACAATTGATGCTGCAAAGCTCGTTCCAGCCAAGAAGGCTCCTGCTCAGAAGGCAAAGAAGAATGTAAAAAAGTAAGATAAAAGCAGTGAAATACTGTTCTCTTGCTTAAAATAAAAACAAAATGCGCCCAAGTGGCGCATTTTTTATGTCATTTTGTTGTCTGTTCCATAATTATTCCCTACTTTTGCTCGTCATCAATTAAAGTTTTAGAAACATAGAATTAATAAATAATATCAACCGTAGAACATGGAAAAAGTAGATCGTTTGGACAAGAAAATATTGGGTATCCTCTCACAGAATGCTCGTATGCCTTTTAAAGATGTTGCTGCCCAGTGTGGCGTTTCACGTGCTGCTATTCACCAGCGCGTACAACATCTCATAGAGAATGGAGTCATAACAGGTAGTGGTTTCGACGTTAATCCTAAGAGTTTAGGCTATACAACCTGCACCTATGTGGGACTAAACCTCGAGCGTGGCTCTATGTATAAGAAGGTTGTTGAACGTATCAGTGCTATTCCAGAGGTGGTTGAATGTCATTTTACAACAGGTCCTTATACAATGCTTGTGAAGCTTTATGCAAAAGACAACGAGCAGTTGATGGACCTTCTTAACAATCAGTTGCAAGGTATCTCAGGTGTCGTATCAACCGAAACACTTATTTCTCTTGAGCAAAGTATCAAACGTGAGATACCTATAGCAGAAGAATTGCTCTAAAGAAGTCAACGACAAACCAATCTTTTAAAAAAGAATAAGAATGCAATACGATCTTCAGTCACATCTCGATAAGGTGTATTCAACTTTCCCTGAAGCAAAGCGTAAGCCTATAATTGGTATCACTACCAATTATATGAATGGTGATGCGGCGTTAAGGAATGTCTATTATAAGCAGGTGGTAGCCGCGGGCGGAGTCCCAATGCTTATTCCTCCTGTGGCTGATAAGGATGTGCTTATTAATACCCTCGACCATCTTGACGGTCTTCTCCTTACAGGTGGTGCTGATATCAATCCTCTGTGGCTTGGCGAGGAGCCTTCTCCCAAACTTCATAATATCAATGCTGAGCGTGATTTACCCGAACTGATGCTTATCCGTTTGGCGTTTAATCGTCAGTTGCCTATCCTTGGTATCTGCCGTGGAGCGCAAGCCCTTGCTGTCGCTTTAGGTGGAAAGATACAGCAAGACATCTATGATGAATATATAAGAGAGGAGGAAACGGTTGAAAAGAAACTGAGTAAAGACAAAACGGTAACAACCTATCGTGCTGCTACATTAAAGCATTCACAGGACGCTGAACGCTGTGAAGCTACGCATAGCGTGACCCTTAACAAGTCATCTGTCCTCTATGCGCTCTATAAGGAAGAGCATCTTATGGTCAATAGCTTCCACCATCAGGCAGTGAAAGATGTTGGAAAGCACTTCCGTGTGACGGCACTTTCGCCTGATGGAGTGATTGAAGCTATTGAGAGTAGCGAGTTCAAGCCTATCATGGGAGTGCAATGGCATCCCGAATGGATGGGTGAAGAGGGAGGAAAAATCTTCCAGTGGCTGGTTGGACAGTCTAATAACTTCTACCTTGCTAAGCAACTTCATCAGCGCATCTTGACGCTTGATACACACTGTGATACGCCTATGTTCTTCCCACAAGGCGTCAACTTCAATCAGCGTGACTCACGTATTCTCTACGATCTCCATAAGATGACGGAGGGAAGGCAGGATGCTGTGACGATGGCTGCTTACCTTCCACAACCGAAGATAGGCGAGTCTTTCTCGTCAAAGATTGATGTAGAAGGGTTGAAACGCTATAATCCTCACCTCGTTGAGACATTGAATCATCTCTCGCCAGCCGTCTATGCCAACCTTATTTTCGACAAAATAGAGGAAATTGTTAAGCAGAATCAACGCTATATTAGTATTGCTCGTACACCTTCCGACCTTTACGAAGATAAGCGCAAGGGACGTAAAAGCATCATGTTTGCTATAGAGAACGGTCTTGCTTTGGAGCATAAACTTGAGAATGTAAAGCACTTTGCACAGCGTGGTGTGACCTATATAACCCTTTGTCACAATGGTGATAACGATATTTGCGACTCTGCACGAGGTTGCAACACCCACGGAGGAGTAAGTAAGTTTGGCGAAGAGGTCATCAAGGAGATGAACCGTAATGGTATTATGGTCGACTTAAGCCACGGCGGAGAGAAGAGTTTTTATGATGCGTTGGAGATTAGTACGATGCCAATCGTATGTAGTCATTCTAATAGCAAAGTACTCTGTGACGTTCCTCGCAACCTTACCGATGATCAGATGCGAGCATTGGCAAAGAAGGGTGGTGTGGCGCATATCACAATGTACCAAGGCTTCTTGAAGAAGGGTAGTGAAGCAACAGTGATGGATGCAATAGCCCATCTTGAGCATGCTATCAACATTATGGGTATCGACCATGTAGGTATTGGAACCGACTTTGATGGTGACGGAACTGTACGCGGTATGGCTGATGCGAGCGAAATGATAAACTTCACCCTTCATCTTTTGCGTCGTAAATATAGCGAAAGAGATATTGAAAAGATATGGGGAGGCAACTGGCTGCGTGTAATGGCGCAGGTACAGAGCGTTAGAAAATAAGTAGAAAGAAGGTTTCTTACCAACTCTTTAGGATAGAGTGGGAGAGAATAAGAAAACAATCAACAATGAAGACGAATATAAAAATCATTTTCGGCTGCCTCTTGGCAGTGTCCCTCGCAACCGTAGCATACGGCTGTAAGGGGAAAGCAAGCAACAGTGATAATGGTGCTGACACAGTAGCTACAGCAAAACCGGTCGGTCCTTCGTTTAATGCCGACTCTGCATACGCCTTTACAGCAGCACAGTGTGACTTCGGACCACGTGTGATGAACTCTGCAGCACATGATAAGTGTGGCAAGTGGATAGTAGAGAAATTCAAGGAGTATGGCTGTGATGTACAGGAGCAGAAAGCCGATCTAAAAGCCTATGACGGTACGGTCTTGAAGTCAACTAATATCATTGCACGTTTTAATCCAGAAGCAAAGAAGCGTATCTTAATCTGTGCTCACTGGGATAGTCGTCCTTGGGCAGACAATGATTCAGACTCTACTAACCACAAGAAGCCTGTTATGGCTGCGAATGATGGTGCCAGTGGAGTGGCAGTAATGCTTGAGTTAGCACGTCAGTTGCAGGCTGATAAGAAGTTAAAAGTAGGTGTTGACTTCGTATGCTTTGATGCTGAAGACTGGGGAATACCACGTTGGGAAACTCGATATCAAGACGATGGCGACTCTTGGGCATTAGGTGCACAATACTATGCAAAGAACTTCCCAACGGCTGTTAAGCCTGAGTTCGGTATTCTTCTCGATATGGTAGGAGGCGAAGGTGCCCAGTTCTATCGTGAAGGAATGTCTGTTCAGTTTGCTTCTGATGTCGTAAACCGTGTGTGGGAGGCTGCAAAGGGAGCAGGTTTCGGCTCTTACTTCCCTGATGCTGTTGGTGGCATGGTTACCGACGATCATGTTCCAGTGAACCAGTTTGCAGGTATTCCTACTATTGATATCATTCCTTACTATCCTGATTGTCAGCAAAGCTCTTTCGGCCCAACATGGCATACAGTCAATGACACTATGGAACATATCGATAAGAATACGTTGTTAGCAGTTGGTCAGACCGTCATACAGGTATTGTATACGCTCTAAAATATAAAGTCTCATATAAAGAGGATGTGTCCAAAATAGATACATCCTCTTTTTTGTTTTTGTTCCTTTTTGACGCTCTGACCATGATATAAAAAAATAGTAAGCATACTATACCGCACAAAGTGTTTTTATTTTATAACTTCAAAAGTATGGATAAGGTTTTGAAAAATAATTACATAATTTCAAGTAAAACATCTATAAACAACGAAAATAACACGAATAAGAAGCGGGTTTATAACTAACAGGAAATCAGTTTGTTATAAAGGGGTAATTTAAAAGGTGCTTAATTGGACTTCAAAAGGGCGTTAGTAACGTTGCTAAAGGGCACCTTTTGCAAGCCAATTGGGCGTCTTTAAGAAGCCAAAAGAGCATGTATAGGAATTGAAGTGTGAGAAAATAGTTTACAAAAAGCGATCGTGAAAAGATGAATCCGATTATGGGAAGAAACTCTTGCAACCATAATCGGAATTTATTTGGATTGATATTGTGAATCCTATTTCAGACGTTTAGATACGCTTTAACGACTGTTTAACGCCAGAGATAAGTAAGCCCATTTCCGCAGCATTCAGTCCTCTAATCAGGACGTTAGGCTCTCTATACTCCACAGCGTAGTTGGATAAAGCGGGTACACAATGAAAGAAAGGTAAGTCAACCACCTCACCTTTCTTTGTCGTACTTACAAATGTAAGACGAATGTCAGAGAAGTTTTCTTCTTCGTTTTTATATAACTCATTGGGATACATTGGTAGAATGGTATTAACTCCCTCTGTTATAACAAAATTCAAAAGCTTTTCTTTTCCCTCTTTTTCATAACATTGTGGCTCTGCCACATAAGCCTTCGACCATAGGTCAGCCTCCCCTGTCCCTTCTTCATCTAAGAGACATTGTTCATTTTGCTGATCCTTACGCTTATTCTTGTTAAAGAAATCGAATATACCCATATAGTCTTGCTGTTACTATCTTTATTCGCAAAGTGACTAATTATGTAATAAAAGTAATCGGAAATAGATAAAATTCTATCCCAAAAAGACGTTTGCAAAGATAAAGACTTCGTACAACATAAACACAATTACGTATGTTAAAAAGACTAAACTGTACATACAAATCGGTTTAATCATCGATAAAACATCTAAAAACGGGGCTTAATAAATGTTGTTTTGGTAGTGCTTTCGAAAATATCCTACAGCTTATTATCGACAAAACAGTTAGAAACACGGAGGCTAACAACATCTTTTTAGTTTATTATGCTGTAGGTTCACACAGAAATGTTTATCTTTGCATTGGGAAAGAATGGTGCCATTGTGGGGCTGTCTGTCCCCACTTCTGATTCATAACAGACATATTAAAACAGTTATAAAAAGCGATAAATGGCACTGAACTATATTTGGATAGGATTCTTCATAATAGCATTTGTCTTCGGAATTATCTCTCTGTTGATGGGCGATACAACGATATTCGAGAAGATGATGAACTCTACCTTTGATTCATCTAAGAATGCCTTTGAGACATCAATAGGCTTGACAGGAGTCTTGACACTGTGGTTAGGAATCATGAAGATTGGTGAGAAAGCTGGTGTTGTCAATGTTCTTGCACGTATGCTCAGCCCTTTCTTCTCAAAACTCTTCCCTGATATTCCTAAGAATCACCCTGTTATGGGTTCTATCTTTATGAATATAGCATCGAACATGTTAGGACTTGACAATGCAGCTACGCCTACAGGACTGAAGGCGATGGCGCAGATGCAAGAGCTGAACACAAAGAAAGACACGGCAACTAACCCGATGATAATGTTCTTAGTATTGAATACTTCGGGTCTGACGCTCATCCCTACGACTATTCTTGGCTATCGAAGCATGAACGGTGCAGCACAACCTATGGATGTGTTTATCCCAATTCTGTTGGCAACAACGGTAGCTACGATTGCTGGTATCCTCATTACGGCAACTTGGCAGCGTATCAATATCTTCCAGCCAACATTATTCTTGGGACTTGTTGGTATTATTGGCTTTGTCGGATTGTTAATTTGGGGATTCGGACAGATGGATAAGCAGATGACGAATACGGTGTCATCTGTTGCGTCTAACTTGATTGTCATGTCGATAATCATGCTTTTCATCGTTGTGGCGTTGTTACGGAAAGTGAACGTTTATGACGCTTTCATCGAAGGAGCGAAGGATGGATTCCAAACTGCAGTACGTATCATTCCTTATTTAGTAGCTATCCTTGTGGCTGTAGGAGTGTTCCGTGCTTCGGGTGCAATGGACCTTTTGATACAGGGAATTAAGTGGTGTGTGGAGCAGTGCGGACTTGACACAAGATTCGTAGATGCACTCCCAACTGCTTTTATGAAGCCGCTTTCTGGTAGTGGCGCACGTGGTCTTATGTTGGAATCAATGAAAACTTTTGGTGTTGACTCATTCGTTGGCAGATTGAGTTGTATCTTCCAAGGTTCAACAGATACTACTTTCTATATCTTAGCGGTTTACTTCGGAAGCATCGGTATAAGGTATACACGCCATGCATTGGCTTGTGGACTATTAGCCGATTTGGTTGGTGTAATTGCCGCAATCGCAATCTGCTATATTTTCTTTTAGGAGATCATTGAATCTATTAAGCTATTGGGCTATTAGCCCTATAAGCCTTATTAGCCTAATAAGGCAAATAAGCTAAACTACAATACAACAATGGCAAATTTAAAATCACTTGCAAAAGACACTGCTATCTACGGAATGAGCAGTATCATCGGAAGGTTCTTAAACTACCTTCTTGTACCCCTCTATACAGCGAAAATTAGTGCAGCGAGCGGTGGCTATGGTGTTATCACAAACATCTATGCCTATACTGCGTTGCTGTTGGTCGTTTTGACCTATGGAATGGAGACGACTTTCTTCCGTTATGCCAATAAGACTGACCAAGATCCGAAGAAGGTTTACTCTACTACTTTGTCTTTGGTTGGGCTTTCTTCACTGCTATTTATAGCAATGGTCTTCGTCTTCCTGCAGCCTATTTGCGACTTTATGGGTTATTCGGAACATCCTTCATATGTGTGGGTTATGGCTGTCACGGTAGCGATTGATGCCTTTCAGGCTATTCCTTTTGCCTATCTCAGATACAAGAAACGCCCAATTAAGTTTGCTACTTTCAAACTGTTATTCATTGCTTTGAACATCATTTTGAATCTTGTTTACTATCTTATCCTTGACGGACATGAGGTGGGTTATGCCTTCTATATCAACCTTGTATGTACAACAACTATCACCTTCTGTTTCTGGAAAGAGCTAAAAGATGGCTTCTTTGCAGGCGGTAAGTTGCTTGATATGCCTTTGGCAAAGAAGATGTTGTCCTATACTTGGCCAATACTTTTCCTTGGTATAGCTGGTATTCTTAATCAGACGGCAGGTTATATCATCTTCCCATACGTCTACAAGGACAATGATGCGCATACACAATTGGGTATCTTCGGTGCTGCAAGTAAGATAGCAATGATTATGTCGATGATTACGCAGGCTTTCCGCTATGCCTATGAGCCATTCGTTTTTGGTAAGGCACGCGACAAAGACAATAAGGAAACCTATGCGAGAGCTATGAAGTTCTTTATTATCTTTACGCTTCTTGCCTTCTTGGTGGTAATGGGGTATATGGATATTCTGCGCCATATCATCGGTCGTGACTACTGGGTAGGATTGAAGGTTGTGCCTATCGTGATGGCAGGAGGTATCATGACAGGTGTTTACTTCAACCTTAGTTTCTGGTATAAACTCATTGATAAAACGATTTGGGGTGCCTACTTCTCAGGCATTGGATGTGCTGTAATCATCGGAATCAACGTGATTTTCGTACCAAAATATGGTTATATCGCTTGTGCTTGGGCAGGTTTCATGGGTAATGCAACGGCAATGGTGCTCTCTTATCTTGTCGGTCAGCGTAAGTATCCGATAAACTATCCACTGAAGAGTATCTTTGTTTATCTTCTGATAGCTGGTTTCTTCTTTGCCGTTATCACCTATACTAACGCCAATCTTCCTGTTCCTGCAGCCTTGGGAATCAATACATTGGTTATCATTCTCTTTATAGCTCATGTGCTTTATCACGACTTTCCACTGCAAAAATTACGCAGTCGGTTTGCAAAGAAATAAACAAGTATCATTTAATCAATTATATCATTATGAAGAAATCGACTTTACTTATTGCCGGACTTCTCGCATTGGGTAGTACATCCATGCACGCCGACGAGGGTATGTGGACGCTCTATAACTTGCCAGATGCCGTCTACGAACAAATGGTAGCTGAGGGATTCCAGTTGCCACGCAACATGCTTTATGGCGCACCTAACGCTATTAGCAATTCTGTTATCAACTTCTCTGGCTTCTGCTCAGGTGTTGTTGTATCACCAAATGGTCTTGTCTTCACTAATCATCACTGTGGATTCAGCGCAATTAATGCCCTTTCCACCGTTGAACATGATTATATGAAGGATGGTTTCTATGCAAAAAGCTATGCAGAGGAACTCCCAAGCAAGGACTTGTTTGTGTCCTTTATGAAGAAGCAGGAGGATATTACTCCTCGTGTTAATAAGCTTATTGCAGGTAAGAATGCTGAACAGACAGAGGCGATTATCGATTCTCTTACAAATCATTTGACCGACTCTATCAAGACAATCGATAAGACTTTGCATATCAGTGTAGATGCTTTCTACGAGGGAAATAAGTATTATGCCACTACATATCAGGACTTCCAGGACGTACGTTTGGTCTTCACAGTTCCAAAGAGTATGGGTAAGTTCGGTGGTGAAACAGACAACTGGATGTGGCCACGACAGACAAGTGACTTCTCAGTGTTCCGTATTTACGCCGATCCTAAGACCAACGGACCAGCTGCCTATTCAAAGGATAATGTGCCTTATAAGCCAGCTAACTGGGCTCCTGTAAGTCTTGAGGGTTACAAGGATAAAGATTTCGCAATGACAATCGGCTATCCTGGCTCAACGAATCGTTATCTATCTTCATTCGGTATACAGCAGCGTAGAGACATCGAGAACACCGTTCAGGTACAAGTTCGTGATATCAAGCTCGCGATTATGAAGAAGTACATGGATAAGAACGAGAAGACTCGTCTCCAATATGAGAACAAGTACGTTACATCAGCTAACTACTGGAAGAACTCTATTGGTATGAATAAATGTATTGATTCCATCGGTTTGATTCGTCAGAAGGCTGAATATGAGGCTAAGATACAGAGATGGTTGGATGAAAAGACCGTGAAGGACCCTACTGTAAATGTTGATCTCAAGAAGTTAAGCAACCTTTATAAGGAGAGTGCTGAGCCTGCTTTGGTTCAAGCTTACTGGAACGAGTCATTCTGGAAGGTGTCTGAATTGATTCAGAGAGCCTTTGATATCACCCGTGGTGCTATCGAACCACAGGGTCCTAAGGATGATGAATCAGCACAGTATGTACAGTTTAAGGACAATAGTAGCGACTGGAACTTAGCCCTTGATAAGGAAATGACAGCCGCTATGTTGAAGAACTATGCTGAACACGTACCTGCTGCGTATCGTCCAGAAGTATTTAATGTTATCAAAACAAAGTTCGGTAACAATTATAAGAAGTACACTGACTGGCTCTATGCAAATAGTAAACTACTTGTTAAGGACCATAAGTTCTATAATGATGAGAATACACTCAACGACCCAGGTATACAGCTTGGAGTAGAACTCGTGATGCTCTATCAGCAAGTTATGACCAACTATGTTAGCAAGATAGAAGCTATCGAGCAGGAAGAGAAGAAGCTTTGCGAGGCAAAGGTACAGATGGAGATGGATATGCCACATTACAGTGACGCTAACTTCACGATGCGTATGTCTTATGGTCAGGTAGGTGGTTATATGATTGGTGGCTTTGACAGCAACTACTACACAACTGCTGAGAGTCTTGTTGAGAAGATGAAGTTAGGTAAGAAACTTGAGGATTACAAGGTTGAGCCTATCATGATGGACCTTATGAGTGCTAAGGACTTCGGTCGTTATGCTGATAAGACAACAGGTAAGATGCAGCTTTGCTTCCTTACTAACAATGATATCACTGGTGGTAACTCAGGTTCTCCAATGTTTGATGGTAAGGGTCGCCTTATTGGTCTTGCTTTCGATGGTAACTGGGATAGCCTTTCAAGTGATATCAACTTCGATCGTAAGCTCGCACGTTGTATTGGTGTTGACATCCGCTTCGTCCTCTACTTGATGGATAAGTGGGGTCACGCTGACCGCCTCTTGAAGGAAATTAACCCACAGTAAGGGTTACTCCTAATATATTAAAATAGGTATGTTCAAGAATGAACATACCTATTTTTCTTTTGAAAAGTAGTATCTTTATGGGTATATTATCAGCTTATTGACTTTTACTATAAGCATCCTATATTTTTATTTAGATAATAACGAAAAGGACAATCATTAATATTATTACCAAGAATGCATAAGAAAACAGACCCAACTGATATTCTTTCTTTGTCAGTAATGCCTCTTGTTCTTTCATCTTTCGCTCTGGAAACATACGAAACATTAAGAGGTATAAGGGAACGACAATAACTGCACCTATTAGGTAATCCCCTCCTTTTGAGCCTGTATGCCAAAATTTTAATACACTCTGCATATTTAATAAAGCAATTATTATAAAGAAACAAAGTGTAAACAGTGCGAGAAGGTTTGTCAAGGTAGCAAAATAAGGAATGCTTCTGTTAGCCCCTCTCATATTAAAACGGTATAAACTGGCTATGATTTTGTACATAGTTATTGCTGGTAAACTGAGAAACAACTTTCGTATGAGTGATACCTCACGATATACGATACCGGTAATAGCCTTCTCTCTTTCCCCTTTTAGCTATTGTGTTGTGGCTCCGCACTACTCGTGCTGATGCTCCGCACGAATGGTGCTGAGGGTTAACACCACTCATGAAGATAGTAATGCGCTATACAATATATGATTGATGTATAGCCAATTTATCGAAAACCTCTCCAATGTTATACGCTAAGTCTTCCTCCCCTTTGGGGAGGGTCGGGGTGGGGTATTTACTTCTTTGGTCTGCGTCTTGCCCATCCCTCTTCAGAGAAGTCTGGTTCATCGCCCTTTAGCTTAGCTGGACTGGACTTCATAAGTTCCTTCCAATCATCTTTCTTGAACTTATGCTGTCCTCCGAAAGGATTGTCATCATACTGGCGACGACCACGGCCCTTGCGCTCACGAGTGTCCTGACGACCTTCGCCACGGCTACCGTAACCACCACGTCCGCCTGCAGAGCGACCATTGCCACTGGCTGAACGACCATTAGACGAGCGACCGTGACCACCTTCTTCAGCATCGTTACAACGTACCTTACGACCTTTATAGGTTGCACCGTCCAGCGATTGCATTACCTTCTGAGCGTCCTGCTCAGGCACTTCGATGTAGCTTTGTTTAGCAAGGAGGTCGATATGTCCTACAGCCTGCTTACCATGCACATTCTTATTGATGAACTGCATCACCTCGCCCGGATAGAAACCATCTGCCTTACCTAAGTTGATAAAGAGTCGCTTATAACCACTCTCCGCCTTACGTGGACCACGGCTGCGGCTTCCTCTGCCTTCACCTCTTGCGCCACGGCTATCTTCACGTGCGCTACGTGACGATGGCTTCTCAATCTCCTGAGCATTCTTATAATAGTCAAGGAAGCGACCGAAGGTTGCAGAAACAATCTTCTTGATGACAACCTCCTTATCGATATACTCGAATTGGCGGTTGATATCCTTCATATAAGGTGCAATCTGGTCCTCATTAACGTCTGTCTTTAGGATGTCATCCATTGTCTTAAACAGCTGCTTCTTGCAGATTTCCTCTGGTGAAGGCAATGTTCCGTCAACAAAGTCCTTACTGATTTCGCGTTCAATATTACGTACCTTATACTTCTCACGTGAGTGAATAATCGAGATAGAAGTACCCTTCTTTCCTGCACGACCTGTACGGCCAGAACGGTGGGTGTAGTTCTCGATATCATCAGGGAGACCATAGTTGATAACGTGTGTCAAGTCGTTCACATCCAATCCACGTGCTGCAACGTCTGTAGCGACGAGAATCTGTGTGAGATGTGAGCGGAACTTCTGCATCGTAAGGTCACGCTGCTGCTGCGAGAGGTCGCCATGCAACGCCTCTGCATTGTATCCGTCCTTAATCAACTTGTCAGCAATCTCCTGTGTCTCAACCTTTGTACGGCAGAACACAATCGCATAAATCTTTGGATAGAAGTCAACCAATCGCTTCAAGGCAAGGTACTTGTCGCGTGCATTCACCATATAATAAATATGGTTTACACTCTCAGCACCCTCGTTACGGCTACCCACTACAATCTCTTTATAGTCATGTAGATAACCCTTTGCAACACGCTCTACCTCACGACTCATCGTAGCCGAGAACAATAAAGTGTTACGATCTTCAGGTACACCGGTCAATATCTCAGTGATACTCTCTTGGAAACCCATGTTCAACATCTCGTCAGCCTCGTCCAAAACAACGTTTCTAACCTTGTCAAGACGAGCCTTACCACGGTGCATAAGGTCAATCAGTCGGCCCGGTGTAGCCACGATAATCTGTACACCATGGCGTAACTGGCGAATCTGTGTGTCAATAGACGCACCGCCATAAACAGCTGCGATATGCAAATGAGGGATATACTTGCTGAATTCCTTCAAGTCATCAGCAATCTGCAAACAAAGTTCACGCGTAGGACTAAGTACGATAGCCTGCGTCTCCTTGCTGCTTGTATCAATACGTTGCAGCAAAGGCAAACCGAATGCAGCCGTCTTACCCGTACCAGTCTGTGCCAGTGCGATGACGTCGTTACGATTACCAAGTAAATAAGGGATTACTTCTTCCTGTACAGGCATTGGATGTTCAAATCCAAGCTCACTAATGGCGCGACGAATCTCTTCGCTCACACCTAACTCTTCAAATGTCTTCAAATTCGTTTGTTTATTATTTATTATCCTATATAAAAGGTAAGCTAACCACCAAACGAACCCACTAAAAAGACACTTGCCTGCGACGGGCTTCAACCAGTCAGTACGCAGACTCTCAGGTGGTATGTTACCTTTAATTGGCTGCAAAGGTACGTTAAGAAGTTGAGATGAGCAAATAAAACCTCTTATAAATCAATGGAATGGAAGGAAAAGAGCGGATAGAGCGCAGATGAGGCGATGAGAAATCTAAAAAAAAGTTGATAGATTTAAGTATTTTATCATCAGCTATTAAAAAAATACTATGAAAACACTTGTACTGTTATAAAGTCTAAAAGTGTCATCGAATATTCGTGAATTACATTTTTTTTATGTGTTTTTTTTGTAACTTTGCAATGTCAAATAGAAAAATAGTCGTTATTAAAGTTAATTATTTGAGTTAGTACAAGGACACAAAACTTACGTGAGTAAGTTTGATGTTAAACGAAAGGCTTCGCAGTGATGCGAAGCCTTTCTTCTTTTATTCTATATGTAAAGAGACGGCTTCTGTTAGATACATGGATTGGAAATAGAGTCAAAGTTTACACGCTTGTATGGTGTGGATGTCTCCAATTAGTCGGTCTTACACGGGGAATAAACTATAAGATAATATGCAAATCGATATTATCGCTATCCGTAATCTTCAAATATCTTATTCTTACTTTATAGCTGTATGTAAATTATTTTCATGCGATTCAAAACCAATATATGCTTTTTTGGCTTCTTAAAGACGCCTAATTGACTTGCAAAAGACGCCCTTTAAGCCCCTTACTAACGCCCTTTTGAAGTCCTATTAAGCACCTTTTATTTTACTGTTTTATAACCAATTGATTTTCTGTTGGTTATAAATCTGCCTTTTATTCGTGTTTTTGTCGTTATTTATAGCTGATTTATTTGAGGTTTTGTAATGATTTTTCTGCACCTTATCCGTGATTTTGCAGTATTAAACTGAAGGAGTTTTCTATGGTAGAAGATAATTATAGAATAGACAGCTGAGCGTCTTAGCTATGTTGTTTGTTTAATGAGTAACTTCATTTCTTCCGTTAAGACTATACGAAGTACAATCTACACATTGAACGGAAAATAACCTCCAAAAATGATAAAAGGAGATTAAAAGGAAAAGAAAAGCAAGTTAAGCGATTTAACATCTGATAATTAGCAGACCTAAAATAAATTCGTTTTTATTTGGGTGTTACATATATAATAGGTAAATTTGCACGGATTAATTTTTTAGGGACGCGTGAGAGGGTAAACGTCAAGGCATTCGAGTCTATAAAGAGTTACCACTTTTGGTTCCCAAAGATGTTGGTCAAAACAATAAGTATTTTAAAATTTTAGATGAACGTAATTACGAAAACAGTTCAATTGCCAGATGGAAGAACCATCTCAATTGAAACCGGAAAGGTTGCAAAGCAGGCCGATGGTGCAGCAGTTCTCCGCATGGGTAACACCGTACTTCTCGCCACTGTTTGTGCAGCTAAAGAGGCAGTTCCGGGAACAGACTTCATGCCTTTGCAAGTTGATTATCGCGAGCAGTATGCTGCCGCAGGTCGTTACCCAGGTGGTTTCACCAAGCGCGAAGGCAAAGCCAATGACGACGAAATCCTAACATCACGCCTTGTGGACCGTGTTCTTCGTCCACTTTTCCCATCAGATTATCACTGTGAAGTTTATGTACAGGTAATGTTGCTGTCTGCTGACGGCGTTGATCAGCCTGATGCACTTGCTGGTTTGGCAGCTTCTGCAGCGCTTGCAGCTTCAGATATTCCAATCGAGCATACTACTTCAGAGGTTCGTGTTGCACGTGTTAACGGCGAGTACGTTATCAACCCAACTTTCGAGCAGATGAAGGAAGCTGATATGGACCTCATGGTTGGTGCTACCAAGGACAATATCATGATGGTAGAGGGTGAGATGGACGAGGTTTCTGAGCAGGATCTCATCGGTGCTTTGAAGGCTGCACACGAGGCAATCAAGCCTATGTGTGAAATGCAGGAAGAGCTTTCAAAGGCTTGCGGTACAGATGTTAAGCGTGCATACGAAGATGAAGTCAATGATGAGGAGTTGCGTGAGGAACTCCGCAAGGCTACATACGACGCTTGCTACGCTCAGGCTCAGAGCGGTGACGATGATAAGAAGCACCGTGAGGAGACTTATGACAAGATTAAGTCTGATTTCACCGAGGCTTATGACATAGCTCACACAGACCTTTCAGAAGACGACCTCGAAGAAAAACACACTCTTATTGACCGTTACTTTGCTGATGTTCAGCGTGACTCAATGCGCCGTAGCGTACTTGATACGGGTAAGCGTATGGACGGTCGTGCAACAGATGAGATTCGTCCTATTTGGTGCGAGATTGATACACTACCAATGCCACACGGAAGTTCTCTCTTCCAGCGTGGTGAAACAATGTCTCTCTCTACTTGTACTCTCGGTACAAAGATGGACGAGAAGATGGTTGATAACGTTTTGGAGAAGAGCTACCAGCGCTTCCTCCTTCACTATAACTTCCCTCCATTCTGTACAGGTGAGGCTAAGGCTCAGCGTGGTGTAGGCCGTCGTGAGATTGGTCATGGTCATCTTGCATGGCGTGGTTTGAAGGGTCAGATTCCTGCTGACTTCCCTTACACTGTTCGTTTGGTAAGTCAGATTCTCGAATCTAATGGTTCTTCTTCTATGGCAACCGTATGTGCAGGTACACTTGCATTGATGGATGCAGGTGTTCCAATGAAGAAACCAGTGTCAGGTATCGCTATGGGTCTTATCAAGAACCCAGGAGAAGATAAGTATGCTGTACTGAGTGACATCCTTGGTGATGAGGACCACTTGGGCGATATGGACTTCAAGACAACCGGTACAAAGGACGGTTTGACCGCAACTCAGATGGATATCAAGTGTGATGGTTTGTCATTCGAGATTCTTGAGAAGGCACTTATGCAGGCAAAGGCTGCTCGTGAGCACATCCTCAACATCATGACTGAGACTATTGCAGAGCCACGTGCTGAGATGAAACCACAGGTTCCACGTATCGTTCAGTTGGAGATTCCTAAGGAGTTCATCGGTGCTGTTATCGGTCCTGGTGGTAAGATTATCCAGCAGATGCAGGAGGAAACAGGTGCTACTATCACTATCGAGGAGACTGATGGTGTTGGTAAAGTACAGGTTTCTGCACCTAATAAGGATTCAATCGACGCTGCTTTGGGTAAGATCAAGGCTATCGTTGCAGTTCCAGAGATTGGTGAGGTTTACGAGGGTACAGTACGTTCTATCATGCCATATGGCTGCTTCGTAGAGATTCTACCGGGTAAGGACGGCTTGCTTCACATCTCTGAAATCGACTGGAAGCGTCTTGAGACTGTTGAAGAGGCAGGTATCAAGGAAGGCGATAAGATTAAGGTTAAACTCCTCGAGATTGATCCTAAGACAGGTAAATACAAACTTTCACGCCGCGTTTTGCTTGAGAAACCAGAGGGTTATGTTGAGCCACAGCGTCGTCCACGTGGTGATCGTCGTCCACGTCGTGACGGTGAGCGTCGCTTTGATGATCGTCGTCCACGTCGTGAAAACAATGAATTTGAGAACAACGATTAATCGTTTGTTATAATACTATAATCCCCCAGAAGCAGCCTATAAGCTTGCTGGGGGATTTATTTCTCTATCTACAAAGCCAAGTAGACTACAAACCCAATTCTACCTGACTGTACAAACCATATAGCCTAAATGGTAAAAACCACATCTATCTTGCATCGAGTGAGATAGCATAGAACCTATTTTTAATTTAACCAAACAATTAACACTAAAATGAAGAAAGATTATCTTTCCCCCACTATGGTTGTAATACCAATCATAGAGGAACTTTCTATCTTATATTCAGCCACTGGTAATCTCCCTAAAGGTTCCGATGGGTATAGCGTGGATGATGAAGACGAGGAGTATGAAACGGATACTCCAGCTACTCCCAGTGTTCCAGCTAAACATAAATCAATCTTATCTTGAAATAACTGAAATTATGAATTACATTGTAAAAGCATTCATTTACGCAACAATAACACTTGGACTTGTTGCCTGCTCGCAGGAAGATATCAGTTCAACTGAGCAACAGAAAGCAAAAGAAGAAATTACTTTCACCGTTGATGTTACATTAGACAAGAATGTAGAGGATATGGTGAACGCAAAAGAGATGACAAATGTATGGGATGCTGAACAGCCTGCTGCAACCCGTACTCCTATTACTTACGATAAGCAAGGGTCATTGACTTATAACTGGCGGGTTGGTAGTACGATTCCTTTATTTGTCTATATCACTGATGGTAAGTACAAAAAAAGTTACAAACTTGACAAAGGTTTGCAGGTTATCTCAGCCCATAAGGGTTACTTTACATTCTCTGTACCATCCTATTTTGACTTGTCTAAACTGCAAGTGGCATCGGCTACGGGTAAGGAAGACGGTGTAGAAAATGGTGCATGGACAATAGGTATAGGCTATGATGGTGTCATGAGAGTTTTTGGACCAAAGGCTATAGATGCAAGTTCATACGATTATAACATCCCACTTTATTCGAAGTTAACGAAAGTAGACCCTGCTACAAAGCATGCTAAAGTTCAGTTTTTAATGTTAGGAAGCTGGATTGGCGTCAGAGCAAAGTCGGATATGTATTACAAGAGCAACGTTTATTCTATTGCCTTAAAGTCTGACGTGCTCCACATGGATGGTACATTTGACCTCTCACAAGCTTCTCCTGTATGGAAACCAAGTCCATACAGAATTAATATAGATAGACGACAGGGAAAAGTTTTGGACGAGTGTGACACGATTAGAGTTAATAATTTCGCTATTGGTGGTGATGCTGATGGAGCAGGAACAACCAAGTATACCAAGCCATTCTATATCTGGGTAAAGGCTACGCCAGGTGCAACCAGTACGACAAAGGCAAGAGTTATCCTCCGCAGTGAGGCTGATAGCAAGACTGGCGCAGTAGCTCCACAGATTGATTTCTTGTCTATGCGTAATCGATTCTACCGTGAAGCAAAAGCTATTGTAAACTTCAAAGATGGTGATACGTATAACTTTAGTATCAATGCAAGTCTGAAAGAGACACGTGGAGCATTGATGATAACAGAGTATTACCATTCTTCTGCACAAAATGGAGAGAACAGTTGGATTGAGATAACAAACGCTTCAAGAGAGACGGTATCGTTGAAAGGATATTATCTTGTGAGTCCAAACCCATGGAATGTGGAACCTTATAGAGCATTATATGTCGCTAATCTGACTGACCTCAAAGTATTGAGTCGAGGAAGCAGTAGTGTTGGTATGCCTGGAAACTCAACAACATCGATACCTGCAGGAAAGTCTATTTGCTTAGCTGCGGGCACAGGTTATGCAGAAGTTGTAGCTAAGAATAAGGCTTATCAGGTAATTAATACAGGGTCTGGAGTGTCTACTCCGTCAGCTGTTACGGGTGGTGTACACTATTCAAAGTATATTTGTAAAGACGGTTGGAATATCGATTTGAAAGACCATAACAATAATATAGTAGACAATTTTGGTGTTGAAGTGGGCTATTTGTTGAATGGCAGCAATGGTTTTTATTATAATTATTATTTAGGAGAGAGGGATTTTATTCGTTCAAAAGAGACACCTTTTAATGCTCCTTATAATGGATTTAATCCAAAGGGATGGTATTATATGCCAATAGAAACAAGTGGATTAAACTTCCTTGGAACCTTTAATGATTATGATAGTAGGTTCATACCATTCGTGGATTATAAAGATGGTGGAAGTGGGAATAGACCAGAACGCTACCGTGATATGTCTTATTATACCAATATCATTCATCTTCCATAAGCAAAGGGAGTGAAGATTCTTTGATAATAAGCGTATCGTTTATATAGGTATAGGCAGGGATACCACGTGTATTCCTGCCTTTTTAACCTAAATCAGTCATTAGAGGCTAAACATATTTTGTTTTATTATTGGTGGATTAGATTTACGTATGATAGCCATAAAAATAAAATAAAACTTGTACGATAAAGATAAATAAAGGTTAAAACATTCTTGTTTTTAATTCTAAATACAATATCTTTGCACCGCGAGAGTTAAAATAGAGTTTACAATATAAAACTAAAATGATTATGAAAAAGATTATGTTTTTGGTAGCTGCTTGTGCAGCTATGGTAGCTTGTAACAATGGCAAGACTACTGCAAACAACGAGGGTGCAGATTCTGCAGTTCAGGATTCAGCTGCTGCTGGCGACTCTGCTGTTTACGAAGGTTTGACACCTGCAGCTGATGTTGCTGGTATCAAGTATCGTGTTGCTTTGGCAAAGGATTCATCAAATGGTTTCAGCGTATCTGAGTCTTACATGAAGTCTGCTTCTGAGACTGATACTGTTTACAACTATACAGGTAAATATCAGGTTGTAGAGAAGGACGTTAAGGGTAAGAAGAATACTTACTACCAGTTCGAGTTGGGTAAGGACAACAAGACCAACTTCCTCGTAGTAAACGATTCTACACTTCGTCTTGTTAACTCTGACTTCGAGGAGCCAGCAGTAAATACAAAGGATATGAACTACGACTTGAAGTTGAAGTAAGAAGAATCTGTAAACAAAACATTAATATAAAAGGGCTTGTCAAGGGTTTATACCTTGTGCAAGCCCTTTTTATGTAGGGTAGGGATGAATCGTCTTTATCATGTAGTGAATACTTCTCTTTGATTATATGGCTCTTTTCTTATGGTATGTAGCGTTTATTATAAGAATAAATAGGAGTGTGTTTAGGCTTTCGCACTATTGGTGTTCATGCTCCGCACGATGTGTGCTAAGCCTCCGCACCATTGGTGCGGAGCGTTAGCACGAATGGTGACGATGAGAATATTGATGCTTTCTCGTCGTATATTTCCATAGAAACCACTAATGATTGGTCAGTGGGTGATGCTTATCAAGACTGCATAAAACGCTTTATATGACTGCTGAAACTCCTTATAGAAACAAAAATAGGGACACGTCTGTGCCCCTATTTGATATTGCAATGTAGCAAGAATGAATCTTATCTTCTTGCCATGAAGAAGCTTGTACCAGCCTGCATCTGGCGAACCTCGTATACACCATTTGCATCAAGTGTAACGTCTGCAGTCAAACCATTGTTGAGGAATGCTTTTACAGAACCATCACCATTGAAGTGAATAATCTTCTGCTCCTTACCCTCAGCATTCATGTACCATGTGTTCTCCTGCTTGTTATAAGTGAAGTAGAATACGCTACCATCTGGCTTTGTAATCTGGTAACCATTCTCGAGATACTTTACAGCATAAATCAAACCATCGTCACCCTTGATGTTGCGAGTCTTACCAACGCGGTTAGCTACAGGGTTATCACCTGTCCAGAACTCAATACTGTTGAGTACGAGTACATCTGCAGCACCACAGAAAGCGTAGGCAGGAGAAATTACGAGGAAGATAATCTCATTGAGAAACTTAGACTTTGTAGCGTGCTTGTTCCACTTTGCAAGTTTGTTGAATAAAGCAAATGAACCTACACATGAACTCATGAGTGTTGCGCCAAGCAAGAGGGCAACCATAGACTTGATTCCTTTTGTTTTCATAGCTTTCAAATTAGCTTATTTGGTGAATATTAATCTATTATTACTAAGCGGTTTAATTCATGTCTACAAAAATAACACTCTTATTTTTATTAAGAGATAATTTTATTTTATGATATTGAATGTTTGGTGTTTTTAACTTGATAAGTTAATGTTTTTGACATAACAAACGCTTTTGTTAACGCTTATTTAAACCCGAGTCGGTTATTAGAGCCTAAACATTTTTTGTTTTATTATCGATCAGATTGGCTGTCTTTTGGGCGTAGGCGTAGCGGGCTACGTTAAGTTAAAAAGGCAGATAAGGTGATTGATAAGAAAATAAAAAATATTAGGAAACAATGCTATAGTTATAAAAACAATATGTATTGTGGTCTAATAACCTATTCGGGTTTAAATTGTGTGGAGGTCGATTTACCAATTACTCGACAGAGCTTCATCACTTCTTCCTCGAAGGTTTCTTTGTTAATGGCTTTCCCCTTTAGGACAGAGCGATAGTTATAGATGGTCTGTGGAGAGTAGAACAGCAGGTCGGCAATCTCGGCACTTTCCTTTACACCTAATCGGATGAGTGCCATAATGCGCTGTTCTGTTGTGAGTTCATCGGTGCTTTTGTTCTGAATCTGCCCTTCTGGTAAGAGTAGGCTGTTTAAGTCCTCAGTAAAGTCTGGATAGAGATCGAGGAACGCTTTATCAAAGCGAGAGAGGAATGTAGCAGCGTCTTCTTCAGATAATCGTTCTGATGAAAGCTGACTAAGCAATTCAGTGGTTTGATTGGCTTTAATCTTTCTTTTAACCAATGTCTGTTGTTTCTTGAGTCGGGCAATATACTTTGCACAAAGGTCAATATACAATTTTGCTAATCTCTCGCGTTTGCTGTTGGTATCAACAAGTAACGCATTAAGGCCGTGTAGCTGCGTATTCAACTCTTTTTGTTGTCTGTTCAGTTCAGAGAGTTGGTTGTTATTCTTTTGCAATTCCTGTTGCTGAAGACTAAGGCGTTTGGTCTGTTTAACGATATAAAAGACTGCAGACAGCAGGAAGAGTAGAAGTAGCGAGATAACGATGATGGCTGTCATCTGCACTTTGTTGCGCTGGTTAAGCGTCTGCTGATAGCTACTTACAATCACTGGTAGCTTACTTGATATCTCAATGATGCGGAGTCTGTTATTATAGAAATGAGCATCCTCGAGTGCTGTCTGAATATATTGTTGTGCAAGGTCAAGCTCATCTTTGTTGTGTTCAAAGATGTACATTGCAAGGTTTTGGAGGGCAAAGTTCTCCATCGTACAGTTCTCTATATCTGCAATACTCGACAATAAAAGGAACTCTTCTTGCTTTTCTGTATTTCCCTCGTTGCCGTAACTACCAGAGAGAGCAAAGCACGACATGGCATAGAATCGGGAATTTTGGGGTAATTGCTTTATGGCTTTGATGTAATGGGCACGTGCTGCTTGTGGATTATTCAATACAAAAACAGCGTATTCACCGAGGTAATACTCGTAAGTTTTATCGGTTTCATCGCAAAAAGGCATAGCCTTCTTAAGATACTCTTGCGCCTTTAATCGGTGTATTGGTGTATAGGTCTTATCGTTACAGAAGTCTGCCCAATAGGTGTGAATACGGAAGAGAGAGAAGTAATATTCAAAGTGTTGTGCCTTGTCAAGAACGGTTGTGTCCACCTGTTCTATTTCATGAATAGCCTCATTATATAAGCCACCAATGGATAATAGCTCTGCCTTACTGATGGTATTACTATTGTAATAGTAGGTGTTCTGCGTCTCTTTTGCAAGTTTGATACCTTTGTTTAGGTATGTCATTGCAGAGTCAAATTGGAAGACATAGTATTCTTCAAATAGCTGTTCGTAGGTCTGTAGACGTTTAAGCGTATTCTCGCTGGTTGTGAGATTCTTCTTTAGTCGGTTGATATCTTTATTCTTATTATCGATAAGTGCATTGCGTTGCTCCAACAAATTGTCTAACTTTTGTCGTAGCTGTTGTGTCTTACTACCAGCAGATAATGTCGTTGGCAGTAGCAAGAAGAGTATATATAATAAGCTTCTTTTCATCGTTTAAATACTAATGAGTACAAAGATAATACTTTACTTGTAAATAGAGGACATCTACTTCAATAAATTATTATTATTATTTAAAATATTGATAATTAGTTATTTATAATTAATAACAACATAGCTTTATCTACTTGAGTACTACTATCGGTAGTTACTTCAACTCTTTTTTACTATCTTTGCATAAAATCAAATAATTACTCTTACAATCTTTAAATAGAAATTATAATCATTTTTATACTTTAACAAAACAATGAAGAAAACCAATATTGCCCTTATTGGGCTACTAATGGGGTGGGCAAGCATTGCGAATGCGCAGACTGTAAAGTCTCCTAACGGTAATGTTGCAGTTACTTTCTCATTAACAGGGAATGGAGTGCCTACTTATGAGATGACTTATAAGGGTAAGGCTGTTGTAAAGCCTTCGCACTTAGGTTTGGAATTAGCTAAGAACAAACATGCCAGCAAGGGCATGAACGAAACCAGTCTTATGGATGGTTTCGAGAAGACAGCTACCAAGACTACAACTTTCGATGAGACTTGGAAGCCTGTTTGGGGTGAGACTGCTACTATTCGTAACCACTACAATGAGTTGGAAGTAGACCTCAATCAGCCAAGCAGCAAGCGTAACATTGTTATCCGTTTCCGTGTTTATGACGATGGAATGGGTCTTCGTTACGAATTCCCACAACAGCCAGAACTGAACTACTTTGTTATAAAGGATGAGCATACACAGTTTGCTATGGCTGGCGATCATACAGCTTGGTGGCTTCCTGGAGACTATGATACACAGGAGCAGGAGACACAGGAATCAAAGCTTTCTGAAATCCGTAAGCGTTTCCACGATGCTGTAAACTGGGACAACTCATCTGTTTCTGTATTCTCAGACACGGGTGTTCAGACCTCTTTACAGATGAAGTCTAATGATGGCTTGTACATTAATATTCATGAGGCAGCATGTGCAAACTATGCTACAATGCACTTGAATCTCGACGACAAAACAATGACCTTCGAGTCATGGCTTACTCCTGACGCTACTGGTTTGAAGGGATTCATGCAGACTCCTTGCGAAACTCCTTGGCGTACGGTGATGGTTAGCGATGATGCACGTGATATGCTTGCTAATAACCTCATCCTCAATCTTAACGAACCTTGTAAGATTGAAGACACGTCATGGATTCATCCAACCAAGTACTGTGGCGTTTGGTGGGAGATGATTGCAGGTGGTAAGTCTTGGGCTTATACTGATGAATTTAGTTCAGTGAAGCTTGGTCAGACTGATTATGCCCATGCAAAGCCTAACGGACATCACCCTGCTAACACCGCAAATGTGAAGAAATACATCGACTTTGCTGCTGCTAACGGCTTAGATCAAGTGTTGGTAGAAGGTTGGAACATCGGTTGGGAAGACTGGTTTGGTCACTGGAAAGACTATGTATTCGATTTCGTTACTCCTTATCCAGACTTTGATTTGAAAGGCTTGAATGAGTATGCACACTCTAAGGGTGTTAAGTTGATGATGCATCATGAGACTTCTTCAAGTACACAGAACTATGAGCGTCACATGGAAGATGCCTTTAATTTGATGAATAAGTATGGTTATGACGCTGTGAAGACTGGTTATGTGGGTGACATTATTCCACGTGGTGACCACCACTATTCACAGTCAATGAACAACCATTATCTCCATGTTATAAAGGAAGCTGCTAAGCATCACATTATGGTGAATGGACATGAAGCTACTCGTCCAACAGGTCTTTGTCGTACATGGCCTAACCTTGTCGGTAACGAGTCAGCACGTGGAACAGAGTATGAAGCATTCGGTGGTAGTGATCCTAACCACACTGTTATCCTTCCATTTACTCGTCTTCAGGGCGGACCAATGGATTATACCCCTGGTATTCTTGAGACTCAGCTCTCAACATGGTGTGATAATAAGAGCTATGTACACACAACTCTCGTGGGTCAGCTTGCACTTTATTTAACGATGTATAGTCCACTTCAGATGGCTGCCGACCTTCCTGAAAACTATCAGAAGTATAACGATGCCTTCCAGTTTATTAAGGATGTTGCTTGCGACTGGGATGATAGCCGTTATCTTGAGGCAGAGCCAGCACGTTATATCACAGTTGCTCGTAAGGCAAAAGGCACTAACAACTGGTTCGTAGGAGGAAAGACAGGTCTTGCACCACACCTTAGTGTTCTCAAACTCGACTTCCTTGATAAGGGTCGTAAGTATGAGGCAACCATCTACGCAGATGCTAAGGATGCTGATTACGAGAAGAATCCAAAGGCTTACACCATTACTAAGCGCACTGTCAAGAAGGGTGATGTTCTCAAGCTTCAGCAGGTTCGTGGAGGTGGTTTTGCCATCAGCTTGAAAGCACTTTAAGCCATTAATGTTTTTCGGTATTAACCGATGGCAATATAATATAAGATAGAAGTGCCGCAGAGAAGCGTGATTACTCAGAAAATCAAAGGGTTATATCCTTTGAAAGATGGCTACGTTTCTCTGCGGACATTCTATCTCTTACACGAAGCGTCTTACTTACTTACATTACTACATACTAAAACCATTAATTGTAACGTTACATAAGAGATGATTTCATGTCCCCAAATAAGAATGAAGCAAATGAAAAGAATTGCAATCATCTGTGTAATTTTATGTACACCATTACTTATTAATGCACAGACCCAAATACCAACACTTGACGATCTCGACCATGAGATAGCCATGTCATCCCAGTATGACAAACAATATGAAGATGTTATACGCAGTGTAAAGAAGCAACTTCATGCCGCTAAGACCTTGAAGGCTCGTTGCGAATTATCCGACAAGCTATTCAATCTTTACACATCTTATTCTGTGGACTCTGCTATTGTCTATGCTATGGAAAAGCAGAAAATAGCAAAGGCAATGGGCAATCAGAGTAAGGTAAATGATGCAAAACTTAATCTTGCCTACCTCCTGATAAGGGGTGGAGAACTCAAGGAGGCAAGCGATATTATTAACTCCATTCCTCGAAGTGAGATAAACCAAGACTTGTCTTTCTATTATTTCTCAACGCGAAAGACGCTCTATCGTACACTTGCTGATGCCGCTTTAATCCCTTCGCAGAGGAAGCAATACAAGCAAATGGAGAAACTTTGTAACGATTCTGTCGTAGATAATAACCAATCTCCCGACATTTGGTCACGTGCTGAACAGCTTGTTAATCGCCAACAGTATGAACAAGCAAAGAAAATTCTCCTTGATGCCTATCACCACTTGAAACCTGGTGACCGCCAAACAGCATTTGTGTCAATCTCGCTTGCTGATATTTATGGTAGGGAGAAGAATGTGGAGGCTCAAAAGCAATACCTTATTGCAGCTGCTATCTCTGATATACGCAACTCGGTAAAGGAATACCTTGCCCTGCAGCAATTGGCTATGATCCTTTTTGAAGAGGGTGATACAAAACGCGCTTATGCCTATATGGACCACGCTATGAACGATGCCGTATTCTGTAATGCACGTCAGCGTACAATTGCTATGGCTGACGTTTGGCCTGCAATAGAAAAGTCGCATGAGCGTGAAACTAAGAGTCGTACACTCAAACTTACAGCCGCTCTTGTGTTGATAAGTCTTATGTCTATCTTCTTGTTGGTTATGATTGTCTATACGCGTCGTCGTGTTGTAGAGTTGCATGCTATTCGTGCGCGCCTTTCTAACACAAACGAATTGCTGAAAGAATCAAATAATATTAAGGATGAATACATCACTCGCTTCCTCAGTGAGTGTTCGGCTTACATCGACAAACTCGATAGCTATCGTAAACAGATTTATCGTCTTGTTACAGCCAATAAGCGCACAGAACTGCTGAACACATTGAAGTCACAGGAGGTAATCGACCGTGAGTTGGATTCTTTCTATTCAAGTTTTGATGAAACCTTCCTTGGTCTTTTCCCTAACTTTGTAGAAGATTTCAACGCATTACTCAAACCAGAAGAGAGGATTATTCCTAAACAAGCAGGGCATCTCTCTACTGATCTTCGCATCTTTGCACTCATTCGCCTCGGTGTAAGTGAGAATGAGCTTATCTGTTCCTTCCTTCGCTGCTCAAAAGCAACGGTCTATGCTTACCGTTCTCGTGTGCGTTTGAAGTCTATTGACCCTGATAAATTCGATGAAATGGTACAAAAACTATAAGTTGAAACCATTTCCTTTTCCCTAATTTATAAATCGAAGAATCGTCATCGTGCGACATTCCAGCATCTTGTTTGTTGGTTTGTCGCACGTTTCTTTTCTTCACTTTTCTGTTGTGAGAAGCCATTATATGTCTACTCATAAGCATGTTTTCCCAACTTCTACAAACAGCTTATTCCCTTATTAATTGATATTTTGTAAACTATTTTCGTGAGACTCAAAACCAATACATGCTCTTTTGGCTTCTAAAAGACGCCTAATTGGCTTGCAAAAGGTGCCCTTTAAGACTCTTACTAACGCCCTTTTGAAGTCCAATTAAGCACCTTATTCTTATGCTGATTTATAACTAATTGATTTTCTGTTGGTTATAAGATTGCCTTTTATATGTATTTTTCTCCTTGTTTATAGATAATTTATTCGAATTTTTGTCATGATTTTTCAACGCCTTATCCGGGCTTTTGATGTTTTAAAATGAAAAGGTTTTCTATTCTGAGGGGTGATAATAGAATAGCCTGTTGACGGTCTTATCCATGTTTTTGTTTAATGAATAACTTTGGCTTTTCCGTCAAATTTAAATCGGAAACCCTACTGCAGCAAGAATTATATATATAATGGTTTATCGACCGATTGGGGTTAATACTATACGAAAAGTATTCATATCGGTAACGGAAGAAGTGTATTGGATATGACAAAGAATATGTAGTTTTTGGTCAATTTGAGAATATTTTTGTTGTAAAAATCCCGATTTTATCGAAAAATAAGGTCTTATTGATAAAATTAATTATTATTTTATAACTGTATTGTTAATGGTTGATTTTTATTTGACAAAGTTCTGTTTTGCTTTATATTTTGTTTGTATTGTAGTGTATATGATGAAATTATAACTTATTGATTATTAATGAATTCTATTTTTAATAACTTGTATTTTTTGTTTTATTAGTTTATTGAGCACTTTATTTGTATATCTTTGCATCAGTTTTTCTGTTTGATGTTTGAAACTAAAAATAACTTTTGTTTTGGATAATAAGGCGGAGAAAGGAGTGCGTTAAGGGATGTCGAAAAGACAAAGATTGAGAGGATAATTCTTAGTCCGACACAATTAACCAAGTAGTCCACTTATAATAAGGTGTGAATTAGAAGACTTAAAATATAGTACGAACTATTGAATAGTATGAACCAAATTAATTATTAATAAAAAAATGAAACGAAAATTACTTTTGTTATTGTTAGCATTCATCTCGTTAGGATGCTTTGCCGACTCTCAACCAACAGATGATGAGCGAAGAGCCAACCTGTTTGTGTACAATGGTATGCTGTTTAGTATCCAGAATTTCGCGGGTGTTTCCTCACAGGACAACACTGTTGAGTTCTGTGGTTGGACTACTAAGACTGATTTGGGTACTGATGCGAAGAAGGACGAAGCTTTGGCTGATGCGCAGTTTAATGCCATTCGTAAGGTAGGAGAGATTACTATTCCTGAAACAGTAACAGCTGCTGTTACTTATAATGGACATTTAGAAGGTAGTGCAACCTATAAGGTAATCATGCTTCGTGCTAACCTTTTCCGTGCAGCAGATACTAATGTAACAAGCCAGATTACCAAGATTACAATCCCAAAGACAGTCCAGCACATCGAGTCACGTTGTTTTGATCAATGTGAGAACATGACTGAATTTGTCATTGAGGGTGCTACTGATGGTACTTCTCAGTTGAAGGAGATTGACTCACATGCATTCTTAAACTGTAAGAAGTTGGCATCTATCGCGCTTCCTAATTCAGTAACTTACTTAGGCGATGATGCTGCTAATTCTATAGAAGGTGGTGTGTTTGAAGGTTGCGAATCATTTACCTCTTTCACATTCCCAAGTAGTTATGCTTCAAGAAACTTGCCAAGTTTCACCTTCAAGGAATGTAAGAACTTAGCTACTATCAATTGGAACGGTTATAATCCAAAGCGTTTAAACAACAGCGCGTTCTATAATTGCGATAAAATCACATGGTCTCAAATTCCTCAATCTGTAGAGGAGTTAGGCGATGAATGCTTCTATGACTGTGCTGCTTTGACGTCTGTTGACCTCTCAAAAATCAAGAAGATGGACACAGGTGTGTTCTGGGGGACACCTTTAACATCTGTTGAATGGCCTGCAGCTGTAACTGAAATTCCTGCAAGAACATTCTGGGCTTGTGGCCAACTAACA
Organism: Prevotella sp. ICM33; assembly: GCF_000517825.1. Lineage (NCBI taxonomy): Bacteria > Pseudomonadati > Bacteroidota > Bacteroidia > Bacteroidales > Prevotellaceae > Prevotella > Prevotella sp. ICM33. Next base: position 221,869 of record NZ_JACD01000007.1, on the reverse strand, counting down.
ACTATCAAGGGTATTCCTGGTCAGCCTGGTGCATGGGATAACATCACTAAGATTGGTGAAAATGCATTCAATCAGTGTACTGCTTTGACTACTATTAAGTTGCCAGCAGAGCTTAAGACAATTGACGCACAGGCTTTCCGTACCTGTATAAACTTAGCTACAGTAGACTATGGTACTAAGGTTGAAACTATCGGTGACGGTGCTTTCTGGTATACTCGTGCATTGAAGAAGTTCTTCTTCAAGGGTTCTGTTAAGACACTTGGTGCTGATGCTTTCCGAGAGAGTGGACTTACTTGTGTTCACCTCAAGGGTGATATGACTATCGGTAAAGAGGCTTTCATGAACTGTACAAGCTTGAAGTATGTTGAATTCCCAGCTACTTCTTCAGCTACTCAGCCATTGACTTATGTGGCAGAAAGCATGTTTGCTGGTTGTACAAGTCTGCCTTTCATCACTCTTCCATCTACTGTAACAGAGATAAAGGCTAACGCTTTCGATGGTTGTTCAAGTCTGAAGTATGTAAATATCTTGGCTGCTTCTCCTGCAACATTGGGTGCTAATGCTTTCCCAACAACTGCTGGTGTATATGTAAAACCAAGCAAGCTTTCAGCTTATCAGGCAAATGCAGCTTGGAATGCTTATAGTCCTAAGGATACTTACGAGCAGACACTCGCTACGAAGTATGCAAGTTTCGACCATGATTTCCCTGTTTCTTTCGTAGCAAAGAATGGTCATGAAGCGTTGGAGGCATATGTTGGCCCAAGCACTTATAGAGTGACACAGCCAACTAAGGTTCAGAAGATTTTGAAGATGATTAAGGTTACTTCAACAGCTGCTAATGAAGGTGTTCTCCTCAAAGGTGAGGTTGGAAGAACTTATACTTATCAGATTGCAGAGACTGATCCAGGTCTTTATACTGGTAATCGTGTTATCGGTGTACGTGAGGATACAACACTTGTTCAGACCGAGTCTGATGGTAAGAGCAACTGGGTTTTACAGCCAGATTATAAGCTTCACTTAGTTAGCAATGGAACTATTAAGAGTGGTCGTGCTTATGTTCATGAAACCAATGATGGTGACACAAGCTTTGGTGCTAAGGGTATTTACCTTTCTTTCGCTCTCAATGAAGAAAACAATACAACCGGTATTGACAGCGTTGAGAACAAGAAGGCTGATGAAGAGAATGTTTATTATACTCTCTCTGGTGTAAGGGTTATCAATCCTACTGAGAAGGGTGTATATATTAAGAATGGTAAAAAAGTTATTATACGATGAAACGTAACTATATAGCTCCTGCAACAGAGCAAGTTGCTGTTAAGATAGAGCAGCACTTATTGGACTTATCTTTCGATGATACCGTTGTAGATCCAGGAACTGCACTGTCAAAGAAGAATACATTTGATTCTGATGACGATGAGACTGATGATGCGTTGAGAGTAACATCTAATGGTGACATCAGTATTGGTAAGCATTCTCTTTGGGATGAATAATTATTAATATCTTTTATAATGAAGGCATTGCCAAGGCTTGACTTGAAAGAAGTCAGACTGTGGTAATGCCTTTCTGCTTTGATATAAGGAATGAAACAGGTCTATATAGACTCATTTTTTAACCAATAAGAATTAAAACCATGAGATTAAAAAGATTGCTTATTCTGTGTGTAACACTGTTGTCAGCAGCCTTTTCTTTTGCAGACAACTTTGTGTATGACAACCTTAAGTACACGACAACCTCTGACAAGTCGGTGACTTTGGTAGACGGAAAGGGTGCGAGTGGAGAGATTATTATCCCTTCTGAAGTTCGCAACAACAAGAATGTTTATACCGTTACAGCCATCGAACACAACGCCTTTGAAGGTAACAACTCTATTACTGCTGTGACAATCCCAAGTTCGGTGAGTACTATTGGCTACAGTGCATTCAATGGTTGTAAGGGCTTACGACGTGTGATGGATGCCTCACGTGTCACCGAGATGCAAGGTTTTGAGTACACGGATTGTTCAAATCTAACTTCCGTAACCTTATCTGGAACGCTACAAAAGATTGGGTATCGCTCTTTTGCAGGTACCGCTTTGACACGTCTTGTCTTACCTGCAAGCGTGAAGGAGATTGGTGGTGAGGCTTTTCAAGATTGTCTCCAACTAACAAACGTAGAGTTTAACAAAGGTATTCAGAATATAAAGGACCATGCTTTTAAGAATAGTGGCTTGGCTTCTTTAGAACTTCCTGAGGGTATAAAGGAGATTGGCGAATGGTCTTTTGAGGGTTGTAAGAGCCTGAAGACGGTGCAAATCCCTCGGTCTGTAACAAGCTTAGGGACGGGTGCCTTCTATGCATGTTCAGCCCTTGAGTCAGTTGTTATACCAGCCTCCGTTACGAATTTCAACGACAGAACCTTCAATGGATGTCGTAATTTGTCTGCTGTTTATTACTTAGGCAGCAGTTGTCCAAGCCTTGGTCAAAACACTTTTGCCGATGTTTCTAATGCTTTTGGTTTCTATGTAAAGCCATCAGCATTGTCTGTTTTGCAAGGAATAGCCTATGTTTCTGGCAAGGTAAAGGATAGTTTCTCTTATCAACAGAGTAGTAAGTACGCTACCTTCTCACGTCCTTTTGCTGTCGATTTCAGTTCAGCTTCTGGTTTGAAAGCATATATTGCAAAGGAAAATAATGGGCAGAACTCAGTTGCTTTGAAAACCATCACGAAAGCAAGTGTTGGTACGGGACTTGTCATTGAGGCTACGCCTAATACTGTCTATCAGCTTCGTATGGCTGATGATGGTCCTCAATATACTGATAATGCACTACGTGTATCAACCGGGACTACCGTTGAGGCGATTGCTTCAAAGGTAAGAGAGGATATGACTTTGCGCTATAATCCAGTGGAATTAACTACGGATAAGGTACGTTATGAGCCTGGAAACACAGTTGTTTTTACATCAAAGAATGTTCTCCCAGCCAATGCGAAGGTACGTTATCTACATGGTAATACAGTCGTAAAAACCGATGAAATCGGTGGAAAACAGCGTTGGAACTGGAAAGTACCAGCAGATAATTTCACCGGATATATGGCTGAGATCTATGTTGATAATGGTACTTCAGAGCAGACTCTTGCTACAATCGGTGTGGATGTTTCTACCGAATGGGGACGTTTCCCACGTTATGGTTTCGTCTCACACTATGGTTCTGATAAGACACCTGAACAGATTAAGAAGGAAGTGGATATGCTTAATCGTTACCATATGACTGGTATTCAGTTCTATGACTGGCAGTGGAAGCATCATATACCATTTCCTCAGGACTCTACAAAGTGGAAAGATATTGGTTTGCGTAATGTCTATAAGTCGTCAATAGAGAACTACATTAACCAGTTACATGGCGTAGGAAGTAAGTGTATGTTCTATGACTTAGTGTATGGTGTGACCGGAAGAGTGGTTAATGGTAAGCCTGAAACAGTTGATAACTTTGATGGTCATGACGGTATTAGTAGTGATTGGGGTTGGATAGACTTGCATGAAAAGAAAGGTGGTGGCTATGATCTTCGTCAGGTGCAGTATCCTCTTGGTGCTTGGCCAAGCATTTACGTGATGAATCCAGGTAATCAGAACTGGGTTAACTATCTTTCTGGTTCTATCAATAAGGTCTATCATAACCTTGCCTTCGATGGTTTTCATATCGATCAGTTAGGTCACCAGCGTGATGCTTATTACGTCAACTTGAAGAGTAAGAAGGTAAATGGTCAGAAAGTATATACTGATGGTGACCGCCGTGATACACATGACTTTGAAGGCTACTTTGCCAATTTCATCAATCGTATGAAGGCTGACAATCATAATAAGAGCCTTGTTATGAATGCTGTTTCAACCTTCGGAGGTTCCAAAATCGTTGGTACAAAGAACGTTGAATTCGGCTATAATGAGATGTGGGGTGGCGACGATTATCTGTGGAACTACCGTAAGATTATACAGGACAACCGTCGTAATAATGGCAAGAATACTTTTAATACTGTCTTTGCTGCTTATCTACACTGTCGCAATGGAAATGGTGGTCAGTTCCATACAAGCAGTGCGTTGTTTGGCAATGCTACTATCTTCGCACTTGGTGGTTCTCGTATTGAGTTGAGTGGTGACCACATGTTGTTTACAGAGTACTTCCCTGATGATGCTCGAAAAATGTCGGACAAGTTGCAAAAGTCAATCATTCACTATTATGACTTCCTTGTTGCCTATGAAAACTACTTGCGAGATGGCAATGCTGAAACCACTGTTAACATGACAATGGATGGTGTTAACGTGGCTGCATGGGATTTGTCTGATCCTAATCCAAGTATTGCAGATGCTGTAGATCAGACGATTGGACCAAAGCCTTATTGCGTGAATACCTACAGTACTAAGAAAGGAAACGTGATAGCTATCCAGTTACTTAATTATAATAATGTGTCAAAAGACAACTTTAATGTTCGTGATTTGAAGGAGACAATGCCAGAGCCTAATGTCTTGCTTAATAAGAAGATAGTTCTTGATGATGCTACTTCTGTGTCACGTATATGGCTAGCAAGTCCAGATTGTTTTGGTGGTGCCCCACAAGAAGTTGTTTTCAAGCAGAATAATGGTAAGGTAACATTTACCCTTCCTTCTCTGGAGTATTGGACTATGGTTGTAGTAGAGCATGGCAATAAGGTGGATAATAGTGCGTCAGAGGTTCGAAACTATGTTCTTCGTGGCGAATCTTTTCAAGAGGCATCTAATAATACTGTGCCAGCAGGTGAGGCTTATCTCTCTTTTCCTGCTACTATAGGAAAAACTTTGCAGCCGTCATTACCTTTAGTTCCTATTACCGCAGGGATTGCTAATGTAATTGATAACGGACGTGATGATTATTATACCGTGTCTGGTATTAAGGTTGATCATCCTGTGAAAGGGATATATATCCATAAAGGAAAGAAACTGGTAAAGAAGTAATTAGCCCCTGATTCAGTATTACCCCCAATTGATTATTAGTAACGTTCACTGCCTGTGAAGGGTAAGTTACTAATGACTGATTGGGGGTAAAATGTTTTATTAGGAGATAAGTAAGTGAGTCCTAAGTCTTCTTAAAGTCCTTCTATTAAGGTCATATATTGGAAATAGAATAAAGTCTTATACACTTGTATAGTATTAGTCTCCCCAAATTAGATGGTCTTACAAAGGCGGATAAACTGTAAGCTGAAATGTAGAAAGGGGAAATAGCTACGATGTCTATTCGTCTCCTACAAACAACTTATTCCCTTATTAAGATGTGTTTGTAAACTATTTTTGTGTAGTACAAAACTAATACATGCTCTTTTGGCTTCTAAAAGACGCCTAATTGACTTGCAAAAGGTGCCCTTTTGAGGTCTAAGTAACGCCCTTTTGAAGTCCAATTAAGCACCTTTCACTTTGCTACTTTATAACAAATTGATTTCCTGTTGGTTACAAACCTGCTTTTTACATGGGTTTTTGTCTTTGTTTTCAGATGTTTTATTTGAAATTGTGTAATGAATTTTCATGGTCTATTTTATGTTTTTGAAGTATTAAAAAGAAAAGGGATTCTATGGCAGAAGATGATAAAAGGATAGGCGGCTGATAGTCTTTGCTATGTTTGTATTCATTACTTACAATTCTTTCTATTGAGCCCTTCTATTGTGCTTTAACATCATCTAATCGTCATTTTGAATCCGGTTTTTCCCTTTTAAAGAAGTAGTTTCAAATTGTTTTCACGACAAGAAGTCGAGGAATAGAGATAAATTAGGATAAGAAAGAGGGTGAACTGAAGAAGGGTTAATAAAGAATAGTTATAATAATAACTTATAAACAATATAATAATAGTCTATTTTGTGAATAAAAAGAACTTCCCCTATTGATCGAATAGCTACGAATCAATAGGGGAAAGGAATACATTTAGTTCTCAAGAGTAGGGAACTGAATATTTATTTTGCCTTCAAAATCAAACGGAGGCTTTGCTTATAATTAATATAGTTCCATACCCAGTTGAGCAGAATAAACGTCTTATTCTTTACACCAAGGATAGAGCGAAGGTGAACAACGAGCCACAATGCCCAAGCAGGGAAACCTCCAAACTTCTTTCCAGAGATTTCGGCTACGGCATGGTTACGACCAATAGTTGCCATTACACCGAGATTTTTGTATTTGAAAGGCTTTAGTTCTTTCCCTTTCGACATTGCTTTAAAGTTCTTTGCTACTGTCTTTGCTTGCTGCATAGCAACCTGCGCTAACTGTGGATGACCGAGTGGATATTCCTCATCACCCTCGACAAGACTCACATCACCAATAGCATAGACATCTTTTACACCTTTCACACGACAAAAACGATCAGTTAAGAACCTACCAGCATGCCCAATACTCTCTGCAGGAAAACCCTCGACGGTGTTTGCACAGATTCCACTCACCCAGATAACGGTCTGTGTAGGAATCTCTAAGCCAGCACTGGTTTTCAGAATACCATCTTTGTATTCTGTAGCAAACTGAGGCTGACGGATATGAACATGCAACTCCTTTAAATCACGTTCTGCTCGCTTTGATGATACTGGGTCCATAGCCGAAAGCAAGCGATCAACAGCATTTACAAGGTAGATATGCATCTGTGAAGAGTCAAGGTCGGGGTAATCACGAGCAATGATGTTCTTCTTCATTTCTGCCACAGCACCTGCAATCTCTACACCTGAAGCACCACCACCAACAACGACAATATTCATTAAAGCTTGTTTGCGTGCTGGGTCTTCTTCTGTTAGAGCAAGTTCAAGATTACGCAGAATAGTGTTACGAAGTCTCATAGCCTCACTAACCGATTTCATCGGGAGGGTCGTTGCTTCGATATCCTTATTACCAAAGAAATTTGTCTTTGCGCCAAACGCCATTACAAGATAGTCGTAATCTATCTCACCTACAGTCGTATTGATTATCTTTTTATCCGTATTCACCGACTCTACCTTTGCCATACGGAAGAAAAAGTCCTTTTTACCTTGGAAGAGTCGACGGAAAGGAAAAGAGATACTACTTGGTTCAAGACCACCCGAAGCCACCTGATAAATCAATGGAGGGAACTGGTGATAGTTATTCTTATCTATTAATACTACTTGATAGTCATCGTCTACTAATTTGAAGGCCAATTCCAAACCTCCTAATCCACCACCAACAATAACGATTCTCTTTTTGTCAGTGTGTTCAATGTTTGCTTTCATTATCCTGCTTTTATTTATGTTTGTTTTCTTTTATATGTCTGTTTCCTTTTCTTTTTTACAGAGAAAATCGTGCCAGAGGTATTCTTTGCTAAGGGAAAAGTTATTCCGTTTATATATAAATCAGTTTTGTAAGTCGTTCTTCTGGGAAGAGTTCCCGTGCAACAGCTTGCACCTCTTCAGCAGTGATAGCGTCAATATTGCGATAAAGTGCTGATATATCTTTCTTCCAACCATAGTGAAGAAAACCTTTACCGAAGTCTAAAGCAAGGTTCTCTCGGTTGTCACAAGCTATGCCTATCTGTCCTTTAATCTGCTGTTTAGCTACAGATAATTCGTCATCTGTTAATGGAATGTCGATGAAATGGTCAAGTTCTGCACGTACAAGGCGCATACATTCGTCCAAATCATCTGCGTCGCAGCCAAAGTAAATGCTCCAAATACCCGTTAAAGAATAGCTCACCATAGAGCTTTCTACCGTATAAACGAGTCCACGACGTTCGCGAAGTGCAAGATTCAACCGGGCACTCATACCGGGTCCACCTAAGATATTATTAAGTAGATAAAGTGCCATACGTCTTTTATCATGTATGCTATAGGCACGATTACCAATCATTACGTGGGCTTGGTGAGTATGCTTATCAATCTTAACAGTCTGTGGCTGGTATTCACTCAGCGCAGGAAGTGGGGTTTCTAATGGCTTTTCTGTTTCATCCTTTATTCTTACCTTTGATTGATTTTCCTTCTCTAAAAGGCTGAGTAGATTATCAAAATCTACATCACCATAGGCAAAAAACACCGAATTCATCGGTTGGTAGTGCTTCTGAGTGAAACGAAGTGCATCCTCGGTAGTAAACTTCCTGACACGCTCTGCCGTACCAAGGATACTATGTCCTAAAGGATGTCCACGGAAGATGATATTTTCAAACTCATCATATATCAACTCTGCTGGGCTATCGTTATAAGACTCGATTTCATCGCAAATAACTTCTACCTCCTTGTTAATCTCTTTTTGTGGATAAATACTGTGAAAAACAATATCCGTCAGTAGGTCTATCGCCCTCGGAAGATGGTCCTTCAGAATAGCTGAATAATAAACCGTATCGGTCTTGGTGGTGAAAGCATTGAGATCGCCTCCTACTTGCTCAAGACATTGAATAACATCAATTGCTGTTCGGCGAGTAGTTCCTTTGAAGGTAACATGTTCGCAGAAATGAGCAATACCCTCCTCGTCAGGTAGTTCGTTAGCTGTCCCGACGTTGAGTTGATACCCACAATAGACCACTGGTGAGGTCGTTGAAAGGGCTATGATGCGCAGTCCATTCTCTAAGACTGCAGTCTGATATCTTGTCATAGGGTGCAAAATTAAGAAAAAAGAATGAAAACTAATAGACTTTAATAGACAAAGAAAAAAGAACTCGATTCATTTTGTGTTCCGCCTAAATTTCTGTATATTTGCACAACTAAAGCGAGAAACAACATAATTCACAATAAAATGCGGAAAGTTATAGGTATCGGTGAAACCGTCTTAGACATCATCTTTAAGGATAATAAACCAGTTGAGGCAGTTCCGGGTGGTTCTACCTTTAACGCCATTACGTCGTTAGGACGCTGCGGAGTCAACACATCGTTTATCTCTGAGGCGGGTAATGATCATGTTGGAAAATATATTATCGACTTCTTGAAGGACAATGGTGTGAATGCTGATAACATTTCAACCTTCCCTGATTCTAAGTCACCTGTATCACTCGCTTTCCTTAATGAGAAGAATGACGCTGAGTATATCTTCTATAAAGATCACCCACACGTTCAATTAGATTTCACATTCCCTGATATACAGCCCGATGATATTGTGCTTTTTAGTTCCTTCTATGCGGTGAATCCGGTGATTCGTCCGCAGGTGGTAGGACTACTTGATTATGCACGTTCACGTGGTGCAATCATCTACTACGATGTTAACTTCCGTCCTGCACATAAGGATGATGTTATTAAGATTACCCCTAATCTGATAGAAAATCTTGATTATGCGGATATCGTACGTGGTAGTTTGGAGGATTTCGCAACGATTTATAAAAAAGAAGATGCCGATAAGGTATATAATGCGGAGATTTCTTTTTATTGCAAGCAGTTTATCTATACCCAGGGAAGTCAGCCTGTTGAAGTACGCAGCGGTAAGGAACTGAAGAAGTCATATCCAGTTCTCGACACGAATGTTGTCAGTACAATCGGAGCTGGTGACAACTTTAATGCAGGCTTCATCTTCGGTATGTTGAAACATGGTATCACTCGTGCCGACCTCGAAAGAGGACTGACAGAAGAGCAATGGGACAAACTTATCAACTATGCCTTGGCGTTCTCTGCAGACTGCTGCAAGGACATCTTCAACTATGTAAGCAAGGACTTTGGTGAGAAAATGAAGGAGGGGGCTTTGTAATAAGCCTTATTAGCCTAATAAGCCTAATTGGCCTAATAAGCCCAATAAGCTAACAAAAGAAACTACATAAATTCAAAAATAAAATGATAGAAATTGCCAATAAAGTTTATTACGTAGGAGTTAACGATCGTAATAAGAACCTTTTTGAAGGATTATGGCCACTGCCTTATGGTGTTACCTACAATTCTTATCTCATTGATGATGAGAAGGTTTGCCTTATTGATACAGTAGAAGTAGACTTCTTTACACAGTTTATTGAGAGACTTCGTGAGGTGTTGGGTGACCGACAGATTGATTACTTAGTCATCAACCACATGGAGCCTGACCACTCTGGTTCAATAGGTTTGCTGCGTAAATATTATCCTAATATCCAAGTTATCGGTAACAAGAAAACCTTTGATATGATGTCAGGATTCTATGGTGTCAAGGATAATACGTTAGAGGTTAAGAATGGTGAGGAGTTGAGCTTAGGTAATCATACCCTACAGTTCTTTATGACTCCAATGGTTCACTGGCCAGAAACGATGATGACACTCTGCAAAGGTGAGGTCAGCCACCTCTTTACAGGCGATGCATTCGGTTGTTTTGGTGCATTAAATGGCGGTCTCATCGATCAAGAGATTGATACTGATTGGTGTTGGTTAGAGATGGTTCGCTACTATTCTAACATCGTTGGAAAGTACGGAACACCTGTTCAGAACGCATTGAAGAAGCTTGCGGGTATTCATATCGATTATATCTGCTCTACTCACGGACCAGTATGGCACAAGTATGTTGATAAAGTTATCGGACTTTATGACCGTATGTCTAAGTATGAAACTGAGCCTGGTTTGGTGATTTGCTATGGTACAATGTATGGCAATACAGAGCGTATGGCAGAACAAATTGCACGTTCAGCATCGCTTGCTGGTGTGAAGAATATTCGTTTGTACAACGTTTCTAAGACACACCACAGCTATATTCTCCAAGACGTCTTCCGCTTCCGTGGCTTGATAGTTGGTGCTCCTACTTATAATGCAGGACTCTATCACGAGATGGATGTACTCTTGCAGGAGGTTGCTAATCGCGATATCAAGAACCATCTTATTGGTTGGTTTGGTTCTTACTCTTGGGCTTCAAAGGCTGTTGCTGCCATTGGCGAATGGAATGAGAACCATCTCCACTTTGAAAAAGTGGGTGAGCCAGTAGAGATGAAGCAGGCACTGACACCTGAAATAAAGGAAGAGTGCAATCGCTTAGGACGCGAAATGGCTGCAAAACTTTTAGAAGAATAAAATGAATATAGCAGTATTTTGTTCTGCAAATAATAACATTGCTTCCGACTACTTCCGTGCTGCGGAAGAGTTGGGACGATGGATTGGAGAGAACGGACATACGCTCGTTTATGGTGGAGCCAACAGTGGATTGATGGAGTGTATTGGTAAAGCTGTACACGAAGCTGGTGGACGTACTATCGGGGTTATCCCTCGTATCTTAGAGGAAGGACGTAGAGTTAGCGACTATGTAGATGTAGAGATTCCTTGTGAGGACCTTACTGATCGCAAGGCAATCATCATGGAACGCTCTGATGAGTTCTATGCTTTACCAGGTGGTATTGGAACAATTGATGAAATTTTCACTGTTGCAGCCTCTGCTTCTATTGGTTATCATCATAAGAAGGTTACCTTAGTCAACGTGAAGGGCTTTTGGGATAGTCTTATTGCCCTGCTAAATGACCAACAAGAAAAAGGTATGATGCGTGGTAGACTCCATGATTATATAGAGATTAAGAATATAGACGACTTTTAACCCGAATCTCTAAGTTTGCAATTCATGGAGCAAATTTAGAGATTTGTCTTTAATACGTAACTATTTTTCAAAGGATTATTTCGTTGAGACGCATTGAGATAAAAAAGAAACATAAATAAACAATAGACGTGTTCATTTCATATTCTTCAACAAAAAATGAATACGTTTACAATACCTTACAGTTATTTTGCACTCTACCTGAGCCACAAAGCATGTAAATATGCGGTAAATAGTGTAATTTTGCAGCCGAAGGTTAGCTAATGATCAGATTCAAGAATTATAACAGGATAGCTTTACAAGATGTTTTAGTATCCCTGTTTAATATCAAGCTACCTTTATCTAATTAAATAACATGAGTGGCATAAGGCTACTTTTAAAACAAAATCAACATGAAAACAACAGGACTAATACTTTGTGGATTGTGTTTAGGCTTCTCTAACCTATCTGCACAAGTAACACAGAACGCCGTACCGTCCATGGCTGGTTGGAATTACTATGGTGGCGATGAGTTTAATGGAAACAAGATTGACGAATCTAAATGGGGCGTCTATGGTGATCCAAAGTATAATTACAAGTTTGATGATTACGGTAATACAGAAGGGCAGGGAGGTGTTCAGTATTATCGTGCCGATATGGTTAAGGTAAAGAATGGTGTGGCATATATTACTGCTTCACGTGAACCTCTTTTAACAGGACGTCGTCCTGACGCTAAAAAAGACCCTGCTGGGACCGATTACAGCGTAAAGGTACAACCACCTTTTAAGCCTAAACATGACTTTGGTAAATACGGTTGGTGGTCTGGTGCACTCTCCAGTCGTAATGCTAACGGAGCAGACTTGGTGAAAGCTAAAGGGTTAGAACATGGAACTTACTACCCTCTTTACTCACGTATAGAGGTGAAGGCTAAGATTCCATATGAGTTCGGAACTTGGATGGCACTATGGCTCCGTCACTGTAATGGAGCAAGTACATTTGAGATTGATTTACAAGAGTTCTTTGTTAATGAGGACAGAAAAGATGCAATGAAAGAGAAAGGCTTTTATCTGCATCAAACTACCCATGGAATGGACTACGATGCCGGTTGGAAAAACGGATACCCCAATAATACTTATAACCATAATGACTATGGAGATCGTGTAAGGGAAATAGACTTCGACCCAGGAAAAGATTTCCATGTTTATGGCGCACAGATTGACCCAGAGCCAGGTGATCCAATGCACTTAGCCGTAACTTTCCTCTTAGATGGAAGAGTTAGATCCGTTTTCCGTACAAAGGATGATCGATATAAATCAAAAAACTCGAAGTATCCATATCGTTATAATGCACTCTTAGCACAAAACCTTTCAAAGTATGGAGAGGACCGTGTTTGGGACGTTGCTATCACAGGACAAGTAGGTGGTAAGGCATGGAAGGCTAATACAGAAATACTACCAAGTATGTATCCATATGAAGGATTTGGTGGTACTCTCTACCCGGAATTAAACCCGAAGTATGGAGGTGATATTAATAAGGTCCCTAAGGAGTTCGTTACAGAAATTGACTGGTTGCGCGTTTTTAAACGAGCAAATGAATTACTATGGATTGGAAACTTACCAGAATATAGACAGAATCAGAAGATAAGTCTTGAACTTGCTAAAGAGAAGTTTACTAACATAAAGCCTGGTGATCAGTTGGTAATGGACCTTGAGGTCTGTGACCCTAATCAAAAAGCAAGTCTTGATATCTTTAATAAAAGTGGAAAAGCTATCACAACGCTTAAGCCAGAGCTTGCTAAGAATGACGCACAGGTAACTTTCGTTGTGACAGAAGCACTTAGTAAGTTACTAAAGAGTGAAGGCTGTGTACTGCAAGGTGAGAACATCCGTTTATACACTATTTGTCATTCATCAAAGAAGGATGCTATATGGAGTGGCTTCAAAGAAATCCAGTGGGGTGAAACAATTATCCCAGCAGAGTTGTTTGCGAATTTAGGAGAAGGACAAAAACTTGAGTTTGTGGTGAGAGATGTTAATCCAGGAGGAAAGATTTTCTTACGCCAGAATAAAAAGAATCCTACTGATTCAAAAAGACCTAAGTTCTCGTTTAGCGCACAATATGGTAGTATTATCAACTTGGATAGTGGAAAAGATGAAAAGACCTATAGTCTTGACCTCGAACCTAAGGTTATCGAAGAGTTAAAACAGAATGGCTTGGTGGTAACTGGACAGGGGTACTACTTGCGTAGTGTTAACATTATAGGTGCGAGTCATACGTCAAATAACACTGTTACAGGTATTGCTATAGACAAGATAGACTCCGCGAATCAAAATGATGGTACTGTCTATTCTATCAATGGAATGAAAGTAAGAGATGCGAACGATAAAGGGAAATTAAATCCAGGAATCTACATTATTAATGGTAAGAAGGTTCTGGTAAAATAAATTAGTAGATAACAAAACTACGAGTAAGGTATCTATAACATGGAGCTATGGATTATCTTGCTACGTTAGAAAAGTATTCTGAAACCCTGATGTTATACATCAAATAGGCTGTTACATTGTAATTACCAAATGTTGATAATATCGTGAAAGAGGGTAGATGAATACAAAAATATAAGGGGCTTGTATCAATGTTATCATTTGATACAAGCCCTTTTTGTATCCAATTATTTATAAAGGTACTTGGTTCATAAGTGTTACTCTTATTTGATTAATCTCGATGAAATCGATAAATTTTTATCAAAAAGAGATGAAATAATAGTCTGTTCAGCCCTCTATGCACATATATCTCAGCGTTTCTTTAAAAAGTAGATTTGGGTTTAAGATACGGCTATAAGTAATCAATGTTATCTCTTTTTAGTGGCTGGAGGAAGTTTTGTTTAAGTATAGTGAATTTGATAATATTTGACGATATTTGCTTTGCAGTTTTATCATTTTACGTTACCTTTGCAAGGAAGATAAGATAAAAACGTAATATCTATTAAACAATGAAGCATAAAATCGGAAACATTTTGGCGGCAGGCTTTGCGATTGTTGGACTCGCTGCACTGGCAAGTTGTGCGGGAGAAAAGTTCCATGTGACAGGTTCTATTGCAAATGCCAAGGACTCTTTACTCTATTTTGAGCATAACGGACTTAATGGATTTTCTACTGTTGACTCTGTTAAACTCGATGAAAAGGGCGATTTTTCGTTCTCAGGTGATAAGGTGGATAATCCAGAGTTCTATCGACTTCGCATTGCTGGACAGATTATCAATATTGGTATTGATTCTACAGAGACAGTCGATGTGAAGGCTACTTATCCGCAGATGGCTACCGATTATAGTGTGAAGGGTTCCTATGAGAATGAGAAAATCAAGGAATTGGCACTGAAGCAAATTGACTTACAAGCACGTTGCCAGTCTATTCTTGCAGAACGTCCTGATCTTGCTGATTCAATTATCACAGTATTGATGAGCGACTATAAGCAGGATGTATCACGCAACTATATCTTCAAGGAGCCAATGCGTGCCTATAGCTATTTTGCTTTGTTCCAGTATATTGTAATAGGTAATCAAGCACATTTGATATTTGATCCATCAAGAGACGTAGCTGACAATAAGGTGTTCGGTGCTGTTGCAACCAGTTGGGATACTTATTATCCGGGTTCAGAGCGTACGCAGAATCTCCATAATATCACGATTAAGGGTATGAAGGATGAGCGCATTGTGAAGGCACAGAATAAGCCAGTGGAGATAGAAGCTAAGGAATTAGGTGTTGTCGACCTTCCATTACGTGACAACCGTGGTGTAGAACGCCATCTTACTGATTTGAAAGGTAAGGTTGTTCTACTCGACTTCCATGTCTTTGCTGCAAAGGGTTCTACAGAATACATTATGCAACTGCGCGAACTTTACAATAAGTACCATGACCGCGGATTAGAAATCTATATGGTTTCATTAGACGATAATGCTCATTTCTGGAAAGAGCAGGTGGCTAATCTGCCATGGATTAATGTCTATGATGATACCGGTATCAGTCAAGCTTATACAGCTCCTGCACAGACGGTTCCAATCATCTATCTCATTGATAGAGGTAACAATATTGTGAAGAACCCATCACAGATTAAGAATCTTGAGCAGGAGATTGAGCGTTTGTTATAAGAATCAGACATGAATCTTCTATGAGCTAAGCTGAGAATACTTTGGCATAAAGAAATTAGGTTATTGATATAGAATCTCTATCTCAATAACCTAATTTCTTTTTTATTTAGTTTGCTGTCACTTTTAACACTTCTCGTAACCTCTTGTTAAGTAATCATATGCAAGAGTTAATGGATTGACAGCAACTTTTATTTCATGTTTTTACACGTCACACACTAACCTCTAAAGCTGTTAGTATCCCCAGTACGCTTGGTCAATGGTTGTCTCTACACTTTTACAAGCTTTTTCTTATTCCGAACTTGTGTATATAATGCTCTTAGATCTAAGTATGAATTGCCTCTATCATATTAACGTTTCGTCTGGTGCGAGGTGTTCGCACCATTGGTGTTTACCATCCGTACCATATGTGCTGGGCACCCGCATCATAATAGAAAAGGGTGTTATAATAAAAAAATGCCGTTATAATTAGAAGTTAAAAGCTCTATCTTGATTGATTTGGGTTTTAAAAAAAAGGCTGAAACCCAATGAAGGATTTCAGCCTTTAGTCTTTATTATCAATGAGAGATGATAGTATGATTAGGTGTTTATGTCTTTTCCTATAGGATGAGGATAATGCTAAAATACTATGCTTCAATTATCTCATGCCTTCATAATCATACAAACTGCGTATGCAGCCATACCATCTTCACGACCAACGAAGCCCATGCGCTCGGAAGTGGTAGCCTTGATAGATACGGCGTCGATGTCACAACCGATGATATCAGACAGACATTTGCACATAGCAGGGATATGTGGGTTTATCTTTGGACGCTCGGCACATACCGTAGCATCGATGTTTCCTACTCGATAACCCTTTGTAGCCAAGAGGTCAATGGTCTTGCGAAGAATGACCTTTGAGTCCATATCGAGTGTGTCAGCAGAGGTGTCGGGGAAATGATAACCAATATCGCGCATATTAGCAGCACCGAGTAGGGCATCACAGATAGCGTGAATGAGTACGTCAGCATCACTGTGTCCAAGGAGTCCAAGGGTATGCTCAATTTTGATACCACCTAAATATAGGTCGCGTCCTTCAACAAGTTTGTGTACGTCGTATCCCATTCCGACACGGAAAGATGGGATGGATAGGGTAGAATTGGTCATATTCTTATATAAGGAGAACCTTCCTGTTACCCTGCAAAGGAGGGGATGTCTATACAAATAGATAAGCAGAAGGTTGATTGAGAGTTAATGCTAAATAATTAATGAATAAGATAAGAAGCGGATAACTAAGTCTGCTCTAATAGTTTCCCATTAGGTTCTCTCCTCCTTCGGAGGGGCTGGGGGAGGTCTTTACCTCCTCTTAAACAAATCTTTTATACCATCCATGTCAAATGATAAAGAGAAACGGAGGGTCTGATCAAGTGGGTTGTTCTTAGCTGTTGCAATAACATATCCGGCATCCAGTGAGAAGACATTCATCTTGAAGCCTGCACCGACAGTGAAGTACTTGCGGTTACCTTTGTTTTCGCTTTCGTGGTGGTAACCAGCACGGAGTGAGAACTTATCATTATAAGTATATTCAGCACCTAAGCTCCACTGAATCTCCTGTAACTCTTCAGAAGCACCATTAGGTGCATCACCGAAGCTCTTGAAGATACCAGAGATAGAAGATACGTCATAGTATTCCTTCTGAAGACGGTTATCATAGTCTACCTGTGTTTCATCAGCCTTGCGCTTTGGATAGGTAGGAACTAATAACTTATTAGCATCAGCAGCAATGGTAAAACGGTTGAATTCATCGATAGGAATCATCAACGAGGCACCTAAACGAAGGTTGGTTGGGATGAACTCAGAGCGATTATCACCACCGAAGGTAATCTTTGAACCGATGTTTGATATATTCATACCTAAGCCCAACTGGCACTCACGCTCACCGATATTGATATAGTTCTGATAATAGCAAGACAAGTCGGCTGCAAAGGCAGAACCTGGCGCGGTATCATCGGTATAGTTATAGGTAAGGTCAGAGTATATCCAACGTACAGCCGCACCTAATGAGAAATGCTCACTCAACATCAGAGAGTAGGCTACGTCCATTGACATCTCATAAGGGTTAATGGTCATGTTTGATCCGTCAGTCATCTGTACTTCACCCAAAGAGAAGTAGCGCATAGAAGCTGAGACTGCACTGTAATCACCGATACGATAGTAACCAGCAAGATAAGCCAAGTCGATATCACTCACCAACTGGCGAAGCCAAGGAGTGTAGTTTAGTGAAACACCCGCACGAGAAATATTAAAAGGATATTTTGCAGGGTTCCAATACTGTGAGTTCACATCTGGGTCGGTAGCTACACCAACGTCACCCATACCTGCAGCACGTGCATCAGGAGCGATTGTCTGTGAGGTAACTGATGCTTTGACTGGATTAAAAATGTCTTTCTTATCCTGAGCGAAAACGGTAGATGAAGCAAATACCGTCAGTGAGAGGATGGCTATACGAAGCTTATTTATCATTCTATTTTAATTGGATTGCTTATTAAATGTTGCTATATGGATTGAAACGTTCTTTCTGTGTTATTTATTGTCTAAGATAATCAGTTTCTTAGCTTTCGATACATTTGTAGCACCATTGCTGCTGAGGCGTACTCGATAGAGATAAACGCCGGTTTGAAGTCTTCCAGCATTCTCAACAGTAAGGTCCCAGTTGGCTGTAATGGCATTGCCCGATGCAACACCAGTCTCACTACGGTGCCATAGGAGGCGGCCGCTCATATCGAATACTTCAATGTCAATATCGACATCTGAACCGATATAGTTGTGCGTAACAATGAATGTCGTCTCTGTCGTGGCAGGATTCTTAGAGGCATTGATACTATAGATTTCTGGCGCCAGTCCCTTTACAACCTTGAACTGTAATGTAACGGTTGAAGGGTTGTTCTGTATGTCCCATGCACGGAACTGCAGAGTGTGTGGTCCCTCGGAAAGCTCTGGCAGGCTAAAGCCCGTTGTTCCTGATGTATAGCTACCGAAGTCATATCGGAAGTTATCATTCAGAATATAGGTCTGCGTCAACTTGCCGTCGATGGTCAACTGCATGTCATGTCCGATACCATTACCAGAAGCGTTGATACCATCTTTATCCGTTATTTGTGCAAAGAAGTAAGGAGTACTATTGACCTCACCACCATTGACAAAAGAAGGAGAATTGAGATAAGCATAGATTGATGGACCAATAGAGTCGTTGTATACAATCTCTGAACCATCAATCGTGAAGCCATCTTCATGTCCTTGTGCCATGAGGGTATGGTTGTCGTTAATGGCAGATAGGTTCATCAAGCCTGTTCCTGCTGCATAGTTGATGTCACGTGGTACGGCGAAGGTGAATGTAAACTCACCATTCTTGATACTGTCTGTACCATTGTAAAGTACTTTCTGTCGATCGTAATATTGGAACGCACTTGCGGATGTATCCTCTTGCTTCTTACAGGTAATAAGTTTTTTTGTGTCACGTACGGTAGCAGTGAGTAGTCCCTTGAAGTCACCTTGCTTACTACCATTCTTTGCAATGTAACCTTTGACAGTTACAACGGAGCCACCTTTGAGTACAACAGAACCTGTCGTACTTGGCGTTTGTCCATTGATTGTCTCCACTTTTACCTCTAATGTTGGGAGGTTCAGTGAGAGAGCTGGGTCGCCTAATAAAGCATATTGCAGTTTATTTGGTGTGAGGTCGCTGTTAGAATTAATCAACTCACATTTAGCTAAACGCTGTGCTTCGCCCAATGTGGTTGGTTTACCATTTGTAAAGCTAAGTACATGCTTGAGGAAGGCGGTATTGATTGCCTTGTTATAATAAGCATATACCGTACGAGTAGTACCCCAGAAAGCAACAGAGCCACCCTTCTTGTTTAGCATTGCTGCTTCACCGATAGTTGGGATAGTACCATCGTATGGCATAATATCACAACTGGCAGTAATCCAAAGCGGTAGATTAGTGTTGGTAAAGTTGGCAAAGTCGTTGAGGCGGAGTACTGCTTCATGAGAGATCTGGTCTTCCTTTCCGTGACCAGCATAATCCATGATAAGTGCACCTTGTGCCTGTTGCTGCTTGATAAGAGCACTTACCTCAGGGTAGGTGTTACCAGTTGCAGACGATACACGGGTGTAAGCATCCCACATCACCTTCTTTACTTGATAGTCAGGATAGGTCGACATAATGGCTTCTGCGGTCTCATTGACATCGTGCATGTGGAGATTATTGTTTCCATCATCACCCATGAACATGATAACATTCTCCCAACTTCCGCCATTCTTGTTCTCAGCATAGCCGATTGTCTTATCGACTAATACCTTTGCATCTGATATCTCTGTCACAGGAAAGCGCCCAACTCCAAGGTCTTCTTTGTCGCGTCTTAACAAGTCTCCACCTTCTCCATCATCCATCAACGTAAACCATCCATCATTGACATAGCAGTCGGTCTCGCTGAATGAGTTTTCACTCTCGTAGGCAAGAAGATAGTCATCAGGGTTAAGGTTACGACAAGCACTGGTAACCATACGGTTGTCCCATACGCAGTCGCCAAAGAGTAGGAGCGACTGTGGAAGATTGTTACTGGTAGCACGGTCGTAAAGCATCTTCATATAACGGCGGTAAGCCATTGCATCAGGTGTCCCACTGGAGAATTCATTATAGAGTTCGTCTGCTGGGACAATACGCACAGAAATATTATCGTGTGTACGATGGAAGTCGGCTAAGCGTTCTGCCTGGGCTAATAACTTCTGACTTGTAGGGATGATAATCACCATGTTGACTGGTTCGTCAGCATGATGGTCTTGATTGGTTATGTTGTAAACATACTCTGGGGCAGGGAAAGAAGCCTTCAAAGAAGGTGCTGGCGCAGGAGTAGGGTAGGTCATGATGAGATAGTCAAGACGTGCTGGACCACCAGATAGGGTTGTCAGTTTGATGCTATCAACTGCATGGAGGGTATTGAGGGTATAGGTTCTTACTTCTTCATATCCTTTGTCAAAGGATTCTTGTGGTGTGACTCTTATGTCGCCAAGATATTGACCATTTGCTTCTACCTTTACAACTGAAGTGTAAGTACCTGTTGTTACGGCTACCGTTAGTTTTGCACTTGTAGCACGTGCTTTGTTTGGCAAGGTGAACACCTTACCTTCGTTCAGTTTTAATGGAGTCTCTTCAAAGAGGTTTTGACCTCCGTGATACCAACTGAAATTATCAATCTCATGCAGACTATGATAGTCGCCTGCTGATGGATAGAAACTATTGAGGAAGGTTGTGCTATCTGAAACTGTTGCAGGAGCACTGTTGTTGTCTTCTGTTAGGAAGTAATAACCATAGTTAGAATAAGGGTTGCGGATTCTCTTTACCGATGTGTTGCTTTCCCAGCTAACAGGTCCACGTGCATAGAAGAGCCGTCTACCATTACTATTATAGGTTGGTACCTCTTTTAAATCATCAAATGAAGTGATGTCGTCAGCTGTAAGAACCTCCTTCTGCAAGTTTCCACCATAGCCATAGATTTTGACTTTGTCAATATTAGAGAAGCCGGCACGACGGATTAGATCATTGGTCAACTGATAGACACCATTAGCAGGAACACGTATCTTTGCCCACTTACCACTTGCAAGAACGGAATGTGCAGCGTAGCGATTTGAGACAGTAGATACCGATATGCCACCGGTACGAGTCTCAACACCTTTTGTCTTCTTCGTCGTTGTCTTCTTAGGACGAGATGTAAGCGCTATCATGAAACTGACGAGGAACTGCTTCTTTCCATTGCGCTGAACGATAGGCATTAGAGATATCTCTAATACACCACGCTTACGTTCCACAGTCATCTGCTGATGTATCTCTGGTAATGCAGGAGGGACAACACTTGTCAATGCATTGTAGCGTTCAACGTCTGCCTTGCTCATGTCCATAAACTCAGGATAGCGTATCTCCAATTCATAGGTAGAATCAGCGTACTGTTCACCAACAGGGATAGCATAACGGAAATGTGGCAATAGCGAGTCTATTGTCACATCTTGAACCGTTAGGTTGAAAAATCTTTGCTGTTGAGCTGATAGTTTTATGCAACCCAACAGAAGTATAAGGCAGAGTATTGCTGAACGTTTCATTAACAGCTTGTTGATTCCTTTCGTCATTTTATTGATGTATTCCTTCTTAAGTCTTTTTGTCAGTTATTCCCTCTGTTCGGTTGATTATTTGACTTCCTTAATTGGAGAGTATAGAAATCTATGTTGTAATCGTTTAGAAGTCTTTCACTTACTCTCTTTAGTTTACTTGCAATTAAAGTCGAGAACCTTTCTCTCTTCAATGTATCCTTCCATATGGTCATTGATATGTACAGGTCCACAACCTGATGGACAGCCTGTATAGATGATGTCGCCAGTCTTGAGGGTAAAGTAGCGACTAATGTAACTGATGATTTCATCTACTTTATATAGCATGTCAGTTGTACATCCTTCCTGAACCGTCTGTCCATTGATATCAAGGTGGAAGCGGAGTCGTTGTACATCAAGGAATTTATCCTTTGATACCCATTCGCCTAAAGCAGCCGAACCATCAAATCCTTTGCAGAGGTCCCATGGTAGTCCTTGCGCTCTTAGTTTTTGTTGTAATTCGCGAGCTGTGAAGTCAATACCAACTGTCACAGCATCGTAGTATCTATGAGCGAAGCGCTGTGAGATGGTCTTCCCCAATCGACAGATACGTACCACGAGTTCCGTTTCATATTCAATCCTTCCCAAGTCATCGGGAATGAAGAAAGGCTTTTTATCTTTCAGTAGGGCAGAGTCTGCCTTAGTGAAGATAACAGGTCCTTCCTTTGTAGATAACGTTTCGTTTAGCGATTTATTATGTTCGGCATAATTCATGCCGACTGCAAAGATTTTCATTGTTGGTAGTTTTAGGAAATTATTGGGCTTATTAGCCCAATTAGCCCAATTAGCCCAATTAGCCTTATTAGCCCAATTAGTCTTATTAGCCCAATTAGTCTTATTAGCCCAATTAGTCTAATAAGCCCTAACTTCTAATAAAAGAGAGTTGCAGGAACCTAATGGCTATCCTGCAACTCCCATATCTTTCTTCTAATGAAGCTCTGTGATTACTCTGCAGCGAGAGTGAAGCGCTTGTAAGCAACAATCTTAAGATCCTTGCTCTGAGCCTTAAGCCACTCGCTAACGCTCTGCTTGTCGCCATCACCAAACTGGAACTCCTGGTCAACGAGACAGTTCTCCTTGAAGAACTTGTTCAAACGACCCTTAGCGATGTTCTGAATCATATCCTCGTTGAGGTT
Organism: Prevotella sp. ICM33; assembly: GCF_000517825.1. Lineage (NCBI taxonomy): Bacteria > Pseudomonadati > Bacteroidota > Bacteroidia > Bacteroidales > Prevotellaceae > Prevotella > Prevotella sp. ICM33. Next base: position 198,999 of record NZ_JACD01000007.1, on the reverse strand, counting down.
TGCAGCCTTCTCAGCAGCAACAGTGTTGCGAATCTCGATAGCCTTGTCAGCCTCCTCACGTGTCAACCAACCCTTCTTGATGTTAGACTCGATGTGGTCTTCACTGTCAACGAGGTTAGCGTTGATACCTGCCTTCTTGATAGCAGCAACAACAGCCTTCTCAATCTGCTCTTCCTTAGTCTTCTCAACAGCAACCTTGAACTCCTCGTCCTTAACAGACTGTGGAATAGATGCCTCGTCAAGCGCTACAGGCTTCATAGCTGCAACCTGCATAGCTACCTTGTGACCAGCATCCTCATTGTTCTCATTGAGCTGAACGATAGTTGCGAGAGTGTGCTTGTTCATGTGGTCATAAACATACAAGTTCTCACCCTCAAGGAAGTTGTAGCCGTCGAGCTCCATCTTCTCACCTGTAACACCAGAGCGCTGCTGAACTGCAGCAGCAGCATCCTCGCCATTAGCGAGCTTAAGTGCCTTAACCTCATCAAGGCTCTTGCATTTGTTAGCAACAGCAGCGTCCAAAATCTCCTGAACGAGGGCAATGAAGTCCTGACCATTAGCAACGAAGTCTGTCTCACACTTGATAGCAACCATAGCAGCAAAGCCATCTACCTGCTTAACGAGTACACAACCGTTTGATGTCTCACGGTCAGAACGCTTAGCAGCGATAGCCAAACCACGCTCACGAATCAATTCCTTTGCTTTTTCGTAATCGCCTTCAGCCTCTGTGAGTGCCTTCTTTACGTCAGCCAGACCTGCGCCAGTCATAGCGCGGAGCTTCTTGATATCTTCAATAGATACAGCCATTTTTTTGTTTTCCTTTCTAATATTATTAAATATTGTGGGCGTTGATGAGGGATAATAAACTTCACCTATTATTATAAATAAGATAGAAGCTCATTAGCACTCACCAGCGCCCACTATGTTTCTTTTAATTACTCAGCAGCTGGTGCCTCGTTCTCAGCCTTTGGAGCCTCTTCTGCCTTACGAGCAGCACGCTTTGGCTTTGCCTCAGCAGCCTCTTCAGCCTGCTCTGCAGCAGCCTTCTCGTCAGCCTTCTCAGCCTTACGCTCCTCAAGACCCTCTGCGATAGCACCGCAGCAAGCAGCGAGGATAGCCTCTACTGAATCCTTAGCATCGTCATTAGCTGGAATGATATAATCGATGTTCTTTGGATCAGAGTTGGTATCAACGATACCGAATACAGGAATGCCGAGACGGTTAGCCTCCTTAACAGCGATGTGCTCCTTCATTACGTCTACAACGAAGAGTGCAGATGGCAAACGAGTCAAGTCAGAGATAGAACCGAGGTTCTTCTCGAGCTTAGCACGCTGACGTGAAATCTGCAGAAGCTCACGCTTAGAGAGGTTAGAGAATGTACCGTCGTTCATCAACTTGTCGATGTTCGTCATTTTCTTCACAGCCTTACGGATGGTTGGGAAGTTGGTCAGCATACCGCCAGCCCAACGCTCGTTTACGTATGGCATGTTAACAGCTGCAGCCTTCTCAGCTACAACTTCCTTAGCCTGTTTTTTAGTAGCGACGAACAAGATCTTCTTACCACTCTTAGCGATACCCTTGAGTGCCTCTGCTGCCTCGTCTACCTTAGCTACAGTCTTGTGAAGATCGATGATGTGGATACCATTGCGCTCCATGAAGATGTAAGGAGCCATAGCTGGATTCCACTTACGACGGAGGTGGCCAAAGTGACATCCTGCCTCCAATAACTGGTCAAAATTTGTTCTTGACATTTTGTTTGTTTTTACTTGTTTACTTTCTTTTTAATTCTTTCTTGGCGAATGAGCTTCACCACGCTTTGTTAGAATCAACTGACGGGTAGTCCCCCGATAAGGAATCGCGTCAGTTTAGATACTAAACCTTTTCTTTACCTTTGAACTTTGAACTTTGAGGTTTGAACTTTTACCTTTGAACTTTTACCTTTCTGCTTCGTTTTATTCTTTTACCGAACAAAACATATCAAAAAGTTCAATGTTCCAAGTTCAATGTTCAATGGCTATTGTTCAATGTTCAATGCCAACTGTTCAAAGACAAAGAAAATATTAACGCTTACTGAACTGGAAGTGAGCACGAGCCTTTGGCTGACCTGGCTTCTTACGCTCAACAGTACGGCTGTCGCGTGTCAGGAATCCCTGGTCCTTAAGTGCTTTCTTATCTTCAGCGTTAACCTTAACCAATGCACGAGCGATAGCAAGACGCAGTGCCTGGCTCTGACCAGTAAAGCCACCACCATCGAGGTTGGCCTTAATGTCATACTGACCTTCTACACCGAGCAACTGCAGTGGCTGCTTAACCACGTACTGCAGGATAGCTGATGGGAAGAATTCAGTTAAATCTTTCTTGTTGATTGTGATCTTACCGGTGCCCTCTGAGAGGTAAACACGCGCTACAGCGCTCTTACGGCGACCAATTGCATTAATTACTTCCATCTTTCTCCTTATTATTTATACTGGTTAATATCAATTGCCTTTGGCTTCTGTGCCTCGAGACCGTTGAGCTCTGTACCTTCGATAACATAGAGGTTATCCAACAGATGACGACCTAAAGGACCCTTTGGTAACATACCCTTAACAGCATGACGAATCATCTTGTCAATACCGTTCTTACGAGTACGAAGCTGTGCAGGTGTGTTGAAACGCTGACCACCAGGGTAACCAGTATAACGTGTGTAAACCTTATCAGTCTCCTTCTTACCAGAGAATACAACCTTAGCTGCATTGATAATGATTACGTTGTCACCACAATCTACGTGTGGGGTGAAAGTTGGCTTGTACTTTCCGCGAAGAAGCTTAGCTACTTTAGAGCAAAGACGACCTACAACCTGATCGCTCGCGTCAATAACGACCCACTCTTTCTTAGCTGTTTCCTTGTTTACGGAAATAGTCTTGTAACTTAAAGTGTCCATTCTAAAAAATTAATAATTTTACTACTAAAAAACGTTTTCTATTTTTACGACTGTGCTTGACCTAACCATGCTGCCCGGCCAAAGACAACACTATTAACACGTATCGTATGGGGTTCTAAGAAAATCCCCCTTAATAATCGGACTGCAAAGGTACTTATTTTCAACCTTATATAATTGTTTTGGATAGTAGGATTATGTGTAGTTTATGATTATTTAACTAAAACGCTTGCTCGTTTGAGCCTGTTATTGTGTTTCTCAAAGGTTTTTCTAATGTTGTTCTTGCATCTTACCTTATAATATTCGTTGTCGTTGATGGTTGAACTTCTGCCTTACTAAACAGTCAAAATATTAGGCTTATCTCCCTGTGAATGTTTTTAAAAACTTAAAAACAAAGCGGGGAAGTCAAAAATGGTAAAAAAGATAGAGGTTTATCATAGTTTTATTTATTTTTGCAACGCTGTAAAGCTACTTCTTATGTCTTAAAAGAAGGGCATAAGTCCGTGGCTTATTATATTATAATAGGTGAAACATAAAACATAAACAAATATAACAGATTAAACAAAGATGAATTTTAAATCTATTTTATTAGGTGCGGCTTTGGCCGTTAGTCCTGTGTTCGGTTTTGCCGACAGTAATATCAAGATGGTTGTCGGAACCTATACTGATGCTGGTAGTCAGGGGTTGTATTCTTTCTCTTTCGACCAGTCTACAGGTAAGGCATCGGGTATCACTTCGTTGAAGGTTGACAATCCTTCTTATTTTACTTTCAGTAAGGATGGTCGTAATATCTATGCTGTTAGCGAGAAGAATAATGCGACAGCTGTTCTTAACAGCATTGGTTACGACCCTGTAAACGGTACTTTTGCTTTTAAGAACTCACAGCTGACACATGGTGGCGACCCTTGTTATGTGTCTACAGATGGTAAGATTGCACTTACAGCTAACTACTCTGGTGGTACTATCTCTGTCTTCCCAATTCTTAAGAATGGAACACTCGATAAGTCTTTGTTGCAGTTGGGTAGTGTGAAGGGTGGTCCTAACCGTTCACGTCAGAACACACCTCATGCACATTGTGCTATCTTTGCACCTGATGGTTATATCCTTACAACCGACTTCAGTGGCGACCGCATTCTTTGTTTCTCTTATAACAAGCGTGATAAGAAGTTAGAGGATCACGGTGTCGCTGCTCATGTAAAACCAGGCTCTGGTCCACGTCATCTTGTTTTCTCTCCTAATGGTAGATATGCTTATCTTATGAACGAGTTGTCTGGTAAGGTGGTTGTTTATAGTTATAGCGATGGTAAGTTAAAGGAACTTCAGTCTATCGCTGCTGATAATGCAAACGCAGGTGGTGGTGCTGATATCCATGTCAGTCCTGATGGTATGTTTGTTTATGCCAGTACACGTCTGAAGGGTGATGGTATCACTATCTTCCGTGTAGGCAACAAGGGTACTTTGACTCGTGTGGGTGCGCAACTTACTGGTAAACATCCACGTAACTTTGCTATCACACCAAATGGCAACTTCCTCCTCGTTGCTTGTCGTGATGATAACTCTATACAGGTTTACTCACGTGATAAGGATACGGGCTTGCTTAAGAATACTCATCAGGATATTGTCCTCAGCCACCCTGTTTGCGTGAAGTTCTATCCGGAGTAGTGTCCTTTGTGTGGAGTTAAGGAGTTAAGGAGTGAAATGGAGTTAAGGCAATAGTCTTTTCCCTTTCATTCCTTTGCTGTTTTTAGGAGTTAAAGGAGTTAAGGAGTGAAATGGAGTTAAGATATTAGTTTTTCCCTTTCGCTCCTTTGCTGTTATATGGAGTTAAGGAATGAAATGAAGACATAAGTCTTTTTTATCAGTTATTATAATATAATTATAATCAGGATTCTATAATATACCTATACTCCAAATCAGGAGTTGATAAGCACTTTCTGTTCTAATAAGTGAAACAAAACAGCCCCTCAAACTCGCGTCTGAGAGGCTGTAATATATAATTTAAAAAGTCAGTTTACTCTGCTACTGGGCGTACGCCGTAACCATTTCCGTATGATCCATAACCATTTGATGAAGTTATAGGAACATTTAGAGAACCATTCGACATACTTGCTCGATATGCATAACCAAGTTGCCCACCCTGTGAGTTAGCGTCAGAGGTCCAATAAATAGCTGATGTACCATTAGCAGTTAAAGCACCACTTGTACCATAACGAGCTCCACCTGCTTGGAAGTAGATTTCCTTATCGTTATCAACTTTGAATGTATAACCATTGCTCCATACAGCTCCTGTCAAACTAAAGCCCATGAAAGCATGTGCATCAGGTACCTTGAAACCTACAGGAGAAGGGTCATAGATGGTTTTAACATTGTTACGAATAGAACCATCATACTTATTGTTGTTTGCAGACCACAGATTAATAAGCTGCTGATACTGCCAGCTTAATTTACCACCACCAACTTTTGGAAGCATTATGCCAGGATTTTGAATACTATGCCCAATACTACGGGTCTTCATCTTTATTACATTAGCAGGTTCATCTCCCTTATCAGCAGGTATCTCTACATAGCTGTTGTCGAAGGCGAAGCCTGTTGTATTGATACCAGGCAGTGGATCCTTACGTCCCCACTGATAAAGATTTCCATATCCTTCGCGAACATTATTGCCTGCAGCCTGCTTAAGTGTAATCGTTGCTGTCTTCTTTTCGCCTGTTTCAGCCTGTTGTTCTATCTTAACAACAACTTCACGCTTAAGTCCGCCTGTCCATTTGGTGTATTTCCAACCAAGGTTATCAGTCATATACTTATATTCAGAGCCATCACTGGTAACAGGAATCTTCTTGAGAGAACTCTTAGGAGTAAACCATAAGTGCCATGACCACATAACCTTACCTGTTGCATTTGTAACTGCAACAACAGCATTTCCGTTCTGCAGGTTCTCTTTCTTGATTGTAAAGGTAAGGTAAGAGTCTGCGCCACTTCCTGTAACGGCAGGGGCTGTAACGATGTTCTGGCAATCTTCCCAAATAACTTTTGCACTTGTTGCTTGGTCTGAAGCATTCTGTATGTTGATATATGGAGAAGTAATTGGATCATCGTTATGATCAACGAATGTATGTAAGATGAGGTCTTCGGAATAATATCCGCCACCTGGTTTCGGTAAGTGAGTAGCTGGGGCTGTACTTGTATATGCAGAAGCGTTAGTAGCCCCTCTCTTAATAGCATTACCATAAACCAATGGAATACGGTATTTACCAGGTGCACTGATAATGTAACAGTTTGCAGTATTCTCTATTGCATCTGCACCTGTAGCATTAGCAAGATTGTAGTTTGTAACAGGATCCGCAGTCTTCATTGCATTGTTGAAGTCAGCCAAAACGTCACGTTGGTTGGCTTTGAATGTAGCAGTATATTGCTCAACATCTTGCGTTGTAGTTCTACCTTCTTCTGGAATAGTCAGCCAATCAGGCTTCTCACTCATAGAGAAGGTACCATCTCCGTCAGCATCATAGCTAATTACCTTCCATTTAACAGGGCGATGCTGCTTATCATCGTCTACGTATGATGTAACTTTATATGTTGTAGTTGCACCTTCTGTGTTTGCTGCTTCGGTTGGATTAGGAGTAGCTTCGAGAGTATATTTGAGGTTATTAGCTGACTGTGATAATGCGTATGTCTTTGTTGTACCAGCCTTCCAAGTACCAGCGAATGGTGCTACGATAGCTGGAGAAGCCTGATTGTCAAAGTAAACCTTTACCTTGATACCTGCTGCACTCTGTGGAATCATGTAGAATGTGAAGTTATCATTATCCTTACCAACGATAGTCTCGTTGACATGACCTGATGTGTTTACGCTGATACCATCGAGTGTGAAGGTTGCAGGAGTGCTGACATCAGACCATGCACTGTTGAAAGATGCACCTGTAGTAGCCTGTACTGATGAAGGTAAAGTGAACTTACCCTTGCTCTTTGCACCAACAATCTCAATCTTTGTAATCTTATGAGTACCTGACAAGCGGTCGCCAATCTTGAAACGGATAGCGGTCATTGCGTGCTGGAACTGCAAAGGAACTGCAGGCGCAGTACCCTGTGTCGCATAGTGAATAGGTGTTGTACCTGTGCAAGCAGTCATCAAGTCCTTCTGATTCTGTACACCTGGCTCAACTTCAATGTTTACGTATGGAGTTGAAGTGTTAGATGCTGGAGATAATGTTAGCTTGCTGTATGATGTAGTTACTTGTGGATAAACAGCATAGAAACGTGCGTATGGCTCACTCCATGACCAAAGTTGAGTCGTTGCGAGTGTACCGTCAGCATTAACCTCAGCGTTATGGAACCAAGGAGTTGTGCTGATGCCTGTTGCTGAACTACCACGATAAGCGATGGCAGAGAACTTGCCAAGTGTAGCTGTTGTGGTAATCTTAGCACGTGTAGCCACTGTGTTATCGTTTGTAAAGTCGTCGTCAATGCCAGCGACAGTACTCTCTATAAGGCAATACTCACTGTTACCAGGGATTTCAATCTTGCGTGTTGCAAGGTCTTCAGGTGTCAATCCCTGTGTCTTCAACTGCTCTGCGAATCCTGCACGCGTCATAGCAAAGTTAGGATCAGCCTTTGCTGCCTGCTGAGCTTGCTTGTCGGCAGTAGTTACCTGAAATCTTACGGCAGTACCATTCTGCCCAATATTTGTAGAGTCGAGTTCGTTGTCTGAGCAGGCAGTCAGTCCCAATGCTGTTAGTCCGCTAAGACATGCAAATGTGAGTGCTGCTGTTGATTTGCGTCCAGCATTGCACTTGCGAATATTGTTAAACTTCATGAATTGATAATTTGTTTTTTTTTACATTTAAATAGACTACATCTCCTAATTAATTCTCTGGTACGAGGTTTGTATCATCATCGTCCTTATCAGGGTCAAGTACCGTTGGAGTTGTATTAACAGGAGGGCTACCAGCCAAGATTGGGCAATCCCCAGCCAAGCTAAACGTCAAAATTTGAGGCTCTATATAAGCCTTCTTTTCTTTGTCTTGTTTCATTTTTTTAATATTTATACAATTTTTTGGGTGTCCTTAAATGTTTGTTTTATGATGTTTGTGGTGGTTATAGCTAATAAGGTCCTTTAAATCTGCAATTTAATTTGTGTTAGTAATATCGCCTTATTACCCTGAAAGTGGGTGCAAAGTTAATAAAAGATACTCAAATAAACAAATTTTATCTAAATAAAAAGTTTTTCTATCGTCAATCTATAAAACTTAAAAGTGCGTGCTATTGTTTAATTTTAGCGGTAAACGAAATATTAATAAGGATATAAAATATTTCAAAAATAAATCTTGAAAAGGAATAATGAGAGTGGTTTTTGCAAATGATTGATTTTTAGTAACGTATTCTTCGCATTCTGAGGTATACTTTCTATTATTTATTTTTATGATTGTAATGTCCTACTCTTACTATCTTTAATTGGTGTATTGTTGCTCCGCACATATCGTGTTGAGGCTCCGCACGAATGGTGCGGGGGCTTAGCACGGATGGTGCGGAGGGCTAAACACATTGTTATATATAGACGATAAAGGGACAAATTACTTGCAAATACAAAAGAAAGGATGTATCTTTGTTGCTGTAACTCAGGCGCAACCATTACGCAGCATCCTAATGGGAACACCATAACTAAAAGTAGCAATGAACAAAAGAAATCTTTTCCTTTATGCAGCCTTGACAGCTCTTTCCGTATCGGCTACGGCACAGACAATGAACGTTACACGTGCTGGTGACACAACGATTGTGAAGATAGCAAAGTCGCCAAAGTATCTTCTCCTTCCGATTGAAGAGGGGAAAGACGAGGCGCAGGTGATACTCGACAATGGTAAGAAGACTGATACATGGATGGATGTAAGATTAGCACAAGGGAAGACCGACTATTATGTTTCTTTCAAACTCAATAAGGGTAAGACTTCCGTTGTCAAGATTCTGAACCTAAAGGCAGATGCACTGGCACTTCAAAAAGGACAATTGAAACTTTCAAACGTGTGGGATGTGACCAATACCGACTACTATCGTCCTTCTTATCATCACACTCCTTCTTACGGATGGATGAACGACCCTGTTGGAATGTTTTATAAAGATGGGGTCTACCACCTCTGTTATCAATATAACCCTTACGGCTCCATGTGGGGAAATATGCACTGGGGACATGCTGTCAGTCGTGACCTTATCCATTGGAAAGAGGTTGAGCCGACGCTTCAGCGTGACCCTATGGGACATATCTTCTCAGGTAGTACGGTAATAGATAAGGACGGTACGGCTGGTTATGGTAAGAATGCGGTTATCTCCCTTTATACCTCCGATAGTAAGGAGAATGCCCAGACACAATGTATGGCTTATAGCACCGATGGCGGTTATACCTTTCATAAGTATGAGAAGAACCCAGTTTTGAAGCCTTTTGATGGTGTGAAAGACTTCCGCGACCCAAAGGTCTTCTGGTATGAGCCACTGCAGAAATGGTATATGATTGTTTCTGCCGACAAAGAAATGCGTTTCTATTCTTCACCTAATTTGAAGGATTGGACCTATGAGAGTGCTTTTGGTGCAGGCTATGGTGCGCAACCTAACCAGTTTGAATGCCCAGACTTCTTCGAACTTCCTGTTGATGGCAATCCAAATAAGAAGAAATGGGTGATGATAGTGAATATCAATCCGGGTTGTCTCTTTGGTGGTAGTGCTACGGAGTACTTTGTAGGTGACTTCGATGGGACGAACTTCACCTGCGATAGCGACCCTTCTGTTGCTAAGTTCCTCGATTATGGTAAGGATCATTATGCTACGGTTACCTTCTCGGGTGTCAAAGATCGTGTGTTGGGTATTGCCTGGATGAGCAACTGGCAGTATGCTAACGTTACGCCTATCCGTCAGTATCGTGGCGCCAATACGCTTCCACGTGAGTTGAAACTCTTCACAGGTAAAGATGGACAAATCTATATGTCTTCTAATATTGCACCAGAGGTTTCCTACCTAAGAAGAACCTATAAGCGTCTGCCCGACCTATTGGTTGCTAAGGAAAGGGACGCAGAGAACGTCACAGTAAGTAAGGAGAACGCCTTTGAGGTAGAGATGGATGTAACGCCGAACAAGACTTCTAAGACGGGAATAGTCCTTTATAATGATAAGGGTGAGAAGGTAGATATCTACTTTGATATCAAAGCTGGGCGATTAGTTATGGACCGTACGGAGAGCGGAAAGGTTAAGTTTGGTGAGAAGTCAGAACCTCATAAGATTGAAACCGACTATGACGACCGTCAGGAACAGAAGGCTTTAGGTGAGAAGCGCAAGGTGAACTCCATTAATTATAAGAACGACTTTGCACTCGGTACATGGGCACCATTGAGCCTTTGCGACTCCGACACCTACCACTTGGACATCTTTGTTGACAAGTGTTCTGTCGAAATCTTCGTCGATGGCGGTCGTATTTCCATGACCAACCTTGTCTTCCCAACCGCACCATACACCTCTATAAAGTTCTATTCTGACGGCAATAGAGCCTCCTTTAAAAACATAAAGGTGTGCGAGTTAGGAATATTGAAGCGTTAATAGATAGTCTTTTAACGCTAATCGGTAGTCAGAATCAAAGCATATTTTGCTCTAATTATCGATTTGGGGTTAAAGTAAAGGCTGTGGATATATGTTTTTTGGTTCTTCCGAAATATGGAGTGATAAACTAAAACGCTTATATAATAAGGCACACAGAGGGACGGAGAGGACGGAGCTAAAGGCAATGTCACGGAGGTGCCGATGGCACAAAGAGCGACGGAGGTGCAGCGTACAGATTTCTGATAACCCTTTTGGTATGAACGCTTTGTATATAAATTGCTGACAGAATTGGCAAACTATCTCCGTCGCTCTACGCACCGACGGTGCCTCCGTGCCTACCAGTGCTTTGTTTTGATAATCCTCCGTACTCTCCGTTCCTCTGTGTGACATCTCGCCAAAGACCTAAGCTTAGGCGGATTATTATCACTCCAAAATTCTGAAGACCCTATTTTTTTTATTAAGAACGGACAAGAACGGAAAGGTTGAAAAGATAGTCAACGCTGGCTTAGTAGATACAGAATTACTTACTTCTATACTTGCAAATACAGAAGAAAGAATGTAACTTTGTTGCGGTAAACCTGTATTATCTCAATTGTTTTTGGGATTATATATAATCTACTTGATAATTATGCAGATGAAACAATGGCTATATGTCGTTTTTCTTACATTGGTGTTTTCAGCCTGTTCGGATAACAACGTAAAAAAATATGTTATAGGAGTATCTCAGTGCTCTGAAGATATTTGGCGCGATAAGCTCAACAACGAACTTGTGATGAGTACCTATCAGCATGATAATGTAACACTGAAATTTGCTTCAGCTAATGATAATGACAGGTTACAGAAACAACAGATTGAACAGTTTATAAAGGAAGGGGTCAACCTTCTTATTGTTTCTCCCAATCAAATTCATACGATTTCATCGGTCATCGATAAAGCATACGATGCAGGAATCCCTGTTATCCTCTTCGACCGTAAGACCGATTCAAGAAAGTATACAGCCTTTATAGGGGCTGATAACTATGAGGCAGGACACGAAATCGGCTATTTTATCGGGCAGCAGTTAGAGGGTAAAGGGAATATTGCAGAGATTTGTGGATTACAAGCATCGTCTCCTGCTATCGAACGAAACCGTGGCTTTATGGATGCTTTGAAGAATTATCCTGATATAAAGGTAGTGGCTCGTGGGTATGGAGACTGGATAAAAGAAAGTGGTGTCACGGCTATGGATAGTATACTTGTGCAGTCTAAGGAGTCTTTCCAATATGTCTTTGCACAAAATGACCGCATGGCTTTAGGTGCTTTGCAATCTATAAAGAAGCATAAGGTTAAGGGAATAAAAATAGTTGGAATAGATGCTCTTCCTGTACCAGGAGGAGGTATGGAGAATGTTCGTGATGGTAATTTAGAAGCTTCTTATATCTATCCTACCCGAGGCGATTCGGTTATGCAACTCGCGTTGAATATCCTTGAGAAGAAGCCTTATAAGCGTGACAACTATCTAAAAGGTGCATTGGTAACAAAGGCAAACGCTAATGTTTTACTTATGCAAAATGAAGAGATGAACAAGCAGACCGCCCGTCTCAATGCACTTCATGGGAAGGTAGATACTTATTTGGTGCAATATAATCATCAAAAGATGTATATTGTGCTTTTTAGCATAATCCTTCTCTTACTGATAGGTATTATGGTTTATATCTATCGAACCATCCTTATGAAGCGAAGAATAGAGGAAGAAGCCAACAAAGCAAAACTTCAGTTTTTTACAAATATAAGTCATGAATTGCGTACACCACTTACGTTGATAGCTGATCCTGTGAACTATATCATCCATGATGATAACCTTAATTCACAACAACGAAGTATGCTACAGATAGTACAACGCAATGTGCTTGTCCTGACACAATTGGTCAGTGAGATTCTTGACTTCCGTAAGGTGCAGAATGGTAAGATGGAACTACGCCTCTCCGACTTTAATCTTACGGAAAGTATGAAACAATGGATTAAGCTTTTCAGTGTCTCTGCACAGAAGAAGCATATTGCCATTAGTATGGATGCCCCTGATACAATCATGCTCAGAGCAGATCAAGATAAGATAGAGCGAATCTGTTATAATCTTCTTAGTAATGCCTTAAAATATACGTCTGAAGGAGGGGAAATCTCTCTGACAGCTAAAGAAGAGAATGGACGTGTTATGATTAGTGTGGCAGATAATGGTTGTGGTATTTCAAGTGATGAGCTTCCTTATATTTTTGATCGTTTCTATCAAGCAAAGAATGCAGGACGTGGTACGGGTATTGGGTTGGCTATTGTGAAAGCTTTCACAGAATTGCATCACGGAGAAGTAAGTGCTACAAGTATAGAGGGAAAAGGAAGTACCTTTACTATTCATATTCCTGTTAGACAGAAAGGAGAGGTAACTAACCAGCCTACAGAGAAAATAGAACAATTGGTTGAGCCATCATCCGCAGAAGAAGTTCCGAATCAAGCTCGTCATATAGATGAACTTATACAGCCTTATCAAACAGATAAACCAGAGGTGTTAATCATTGATGATAATATCGATATTCGCACTTATTTAAGGTCGGTACTATCCGAAAAGTATAATGTGAGTGAAGCCGCTGATGGAAAAGTTGGTTTGGAACTTGCACGGAAAATAGTTCCAGATATAGTGTTGTCGGACATTATGATGCCTGTGATGGACGGATTAGCGTTTTGTCAACAGCTGAAAACGGATAAAGCTATCAGTCATATACCTGTCATTTTACTAACAGCACGTAGTCTTGATGAGCAACGCGCTGAGGGGTATGAGCATGGCGCAGATGCTTATTTGTCCAAACCATTCTCACTTCGTCTACTCCTTTCACGTATTGATAATCTCATAGAAAGTAGGAAAAAGTTGAATCAAACATGGTCAAAAGGCGTTGAGGACGATGAAATCGGTAATATTTCGAATGAAATTGATAAATCTTTCCTCAAGCAATTGCGAAAGATAATACAAGAAAACCTCGCAAATAGTGACTTAAGTGTAGAGCAGATTGGCGATGAAATCGGACTTTCTCGTGTACAACTTTATCGGAAAGTAAAGGCTCTTACGGGATATTCTCCTGTAGAAATTGTACGTAAAGCCCGTCTCACTCGTGCCCGTCATCTCCTTCAAACGACTGAGCGTACGGTGTCTGAAGTGGCTTATGCTGTTGGCTTCTCTACGCCCAGTTATTTCTCAAAATGCTATAAAGACGAGTTTGGGGAGAATCCCAAGAAGTGATAATAGGATTATGTAAACTGTTTAAAATAAGTGATATAGGCACTTGTGGGTGTGTAAATCTCCTGTAAGGTGAGGTGTTGCCCACTTAAGAAAATGAACGATTTGTCAGATTCGTGAGAATAGACAAATCGTTCATTTATTATTAATATCTTTTTTATGTAACATTTATTACATTCGGAGAACGATTATTATTGAAAAAGGATATCACCATTTCTTATCTTTGCGCCATAAAACCAAAAGAATATTATTTAGTATTACTAACTATCAGAAAGTCATGAAACAAGTATTGCGAGTAATCATGAGTCTGTTACTTCTGATGTATTGTGCTGGGGTTATGGCACAAACAGCAGACGTTAGCGGTAAAGTGATTGACGAACAGGGGGAACCTGTTATTGGTGCATCGGTGGTACAGAAAGGTACATCAAATGGTACTGTCACCGATATTGATGGTAATTTCACCTTTAAGGCTCCACAAAGTGCTACACTTGTAGTCTCCTATGTAGGCTATAAAAGTGTAGAAGTAAAGGCTGGTGTCGGAATAAAGGTACAGCTACAAACAAATGCGAGTGAACTAAACGAAGTCGTTGTTACGGGTTATACAACCCAACGCAAAGCAGATCTTACAGGAGCTGTTTCGGTTGTAAGCGTAGATGAATTAGCTAAGCAGAATGAGAACAATCCTATGAAGGCGCTACAAGGTAGGGTTCCTGGTATGAATATCTCTGCAGATGGTTCACCTTCAGGATCTGCTACGGTACGTATTCGTGGTATTGGAACTCTGAATAATAACGATCCTCTTTATATTATAGATGGTGTACCGACTAAGGCTGGTATGCATGAGTTAAATGGTAGTGATATAGAAAGTATCCAAGTTTTGAAAGATGCTTCTTCTGCTTCTATCTATGGTAGCCGCGCTGCTAATGGTGTTATCATTATTACTACAAAGAAAGGTAAGGAAGGAAGAGTAAACGTAGATATTGACGCTTCTATTGCGGCGTCAATGTATGCCCATAAGATGAAAGTTCTTAATGCGAAGCAATACGGACAAGTAATGTGGCAAGCTTATGTTAACGATGGTATGGATCCAAATACTAATGGTTTAGGGTATCGTTACGACTGGAGTTACGACGTACAAGGAAATCCTGTGTTGAATGGCATTAGCATGCGTAAATATCTTGATGGTGCAGGAACAACACCTGCTGCTGATACAGACTGGTTTGATAAAACGACACGTACAGGTGTTGTTCAGAACTATAATGTAGCGGTAAGTAGCGGTTCAGATCGTCATTCTTCTTATTTCTCATTAGGTTATTATAAGAACTTAGGTATCATTAAGACATCAGATTTTGATCGTTATTCAGCTCGTATGAATACTGAATATAAGTTGATAAAAGATGTTTTAACCGTTGGAGAACACTTTACGTTAAGCCGTACGTCAGAGGTTCAAGCACCTGGTGGATTCCTTGAAAATGTGCTTCAGTTTAATCCTTCACTTCCTGTTTACACAGAGAACGGAACTTATGCGGGTCCAGTCGGTGGTTATCCTGATCGTGAGAACCCTGTTGCACGCCTGTATCGTAACAGTGATAATCGTTATGTTTATTGGCGTACTTTTGGTGATGCATACATAAATCTTCATCTTTTTAAGGGATTTAATTTGCGCTCAACCTTTGGATTGGATTATGCTCAGAAGCAGCAGAGATTCTTTACTTACCCTATAACAGAAGGAACGGTTGCTAATTCAAAGAATGCTGTTGAGGCAAAACAAGAACATTGGACAAAGTGGATGTGGAATGCTGTTGCAACTTATAATTTGCAAGCTGGTTTACACCGTGTAGACGCAATGGCAGGTATTGAGTTGAATCGTGAAGATGACAACTACTTCTCAGGTTATAAAGAAGACTTCCTGATTCTTAATCCTACCTACATGTGGCCTGATGCTGGTACTGGTACAGCACAAGCCTATGGTGGAGGAAGTGGATACTCTTTGGTGTCTTATTTTGGTAAATTGAATTATAATTATGCTGACAAGTATTTAGCTTCATTCACTCTTCGTTATGATGGCTCATCACGATTTGGTAAGAACAATCGTTATGCAACATTCCCTTCTGTTTCTTTGGGATGGCGCATTAATCAAGAGAAGTTTTTAAAGAGTGCACAATGGTTGAATGATTTAAAACTTAGAGCATCGTGGGGAGCAACTGGTAATCAAGAGATTTCTAACATCGCACGTTACACCATATATGTTAGTAACTATGGAGTAAATGAAAATGGTGGTCAGAGTTATGGTACATCATATGATATAGCAGGTACTAATGGTGGTCGTCAATTGCCAAGTGGATTTAAACGTGACCAACTCGGTAATAATGATATCAAATGGGAGACAACCTATCAAACTAATCTTGGTCTGGACTTCTCTATGTTCAACTCTTCATTATATGGAAGTTTTGACTGGTATTATAAAAAGACTAAGGATATTCTCGTACAGATGGCTGGTATCGCAGCTATGGGAGAAGGTAGCACACAGTGGATTAATGCTGGTGCTATGGAGAATCGTGGTGTTGAAGTCAACTTGGGTTATCGCAAGACAACCAATGGTGGTTTTCATTATGACATAGCTGGTAACTTTAGTACTTATCGTAATAAGATAACAGCTCTACCAGCAACAGTTGCTGCCAATGGTACCTTTGGTGGTAATGGTGTGAAGAGTGTTATTGGTCATCCTATGGGTGCACAAGTTGGCTATGTTGCTGATGGCATCTTTAAGAGCCAAGATGAAATAGATAATCATGCGAAACAGGATGGTGCAAAACTTGGACGTATACGTTGGAAAGACTTGGATGGCAATAACGTCATTACAGAAGCAGACCAAGACTGGATTTATAATCCAACTCCAGACTTCTCTTATGGCCTAAATGTGTATCTTGAATATAAAAACTTTGATTTCACAATGTTCTGGCAAGGTGTACAAGGTGTAGATATTATCTCTGATTTAAAGAAGCAGACTGATATTTGGGCTGGTTTGAATATTGGTTTCCTAAATAAGGGTCAACGCTTGTTAGACGCATGGAGTAGTACCAACCCAAATAGTAATATTCCTGCGCTCTCACTCTCTGATAATAATAATGAGAAGCGTGTTTCTACTTATTGGGTGGAGAATGGCTCATACTTAAAACTACGTACTATTCAGTTAGGATATAATCTGCCAAAGAGTATGACGAACCGGCTTGCAATGCAGCGTTTACGTTTCTACCTCAGTGCGCAGAACTTATTAACTATACATAGTAAGAGTTTTACCGGTGTTGATCCAGAGAATCCAAACTATGGTTACCCAATTCCACTCAATATCACATTCGGTATAAACGTTACATTCTAACAATTATCATCTGACTATATAATATGAAAAAAATAATATATTCAGCACTTGTGCTCGCTACCCTTAGTATGACAAGTTGTTCAGACTTCTTGGATGAACATACTCCACAGGCAACACTAAGTGATGAGCAAGTAAAGGAGGCTAATCATGTTGATGAACTCGTAACATCAGCTTATGCCATATTTATTTCAGCAGAAGATATCAATTCTTCGTTTTCAATGTGGAATTATGATGTCCGCAGTGATGATGCCTATAAAGGCGGTAACGGAACAAGTGATGGAGATGTGTTCCATCAACTTGAAATAGAACAAGGAGTCTTGACCACAAACTGGAATATCAGCGATATGTGGCAAAGATTATACAATTGTATATCACGTGCCAACACGGCAATAGCTCTTCTTGAACAAGTCAATAGTACTGTCTACCCTCGAAGGGATGAACGTTTGGCTGAGATGAAGTTCCTGCGTGCATATGGACACTTTTTGTTAAAGCGTTTGTATAAGAATATACCTTTTGTTGTAGACCCTAATCTTAAGTCAGAGCAATATAACATGCTTTCTAATCGTGAATATACGAATGATCAAGGTTGGCAAGTTATTATTGATGACTTGATGGAATCTTACAATAACCTTCCTGTTCATCAAGCAGACAAGGGACGACCAACAAAAGCATCAGCTGCAGCTTTCCTTACGAAGGTATATATGTATAAGGCTTATCATCAAGATAATGAGAACACGAATGAAGTTACAAGTATATCAAAAGACGATCTTTTGAAAGCTGTTCAGTTTAGTGATCCATCTATTTATGCTGCTGGAGGCTATGGCTTAGAGAGTGATTTCCATAATAACTTTAGACCAGAACCACAGTTCGAGAATGGAAAGGAAAGTCTTTGGGCAATGCAATATTCCATTAATGATGGAACTAAGAATGGTAATCTCAACTGGAGTTACGGACTGATTGTTCCAAATATTCCTGGTGTAACAGATGGAGGATGTGATTTCTATAAGCCAAGTCAAAACCTTGTTAATGCTTATCGTACAGATGCTAATGGCCATCCATATATTGGTACATTTAACAATCAAGACTATAATAAAGCAACAGATTATGCAGACCCACGTCTATTCCTTACCATTGGTATTCCTGGTTTACCTTATGAATTTAACTCTAAGTTCATGATGGATAGGACTGCTACATGGAGTAGAAGTAATGGATTGTATGGCTATTATGTAACTTTAAAGCAGAATGTAGACCCAGAAAGTCCTTATCTGAAGAAAGGTGCATGGTGGGGTACATCAGAGAATCGTATTGTCTTCCGTTATGCTGATGTTCTGCTTGAGCGTGCAGAAGCTTTGATTCAATTAAACGATGGTCGTATTAACGAAGCAATCAATATCATCAATCAAATCCGTAATCGTGCTAAACAAAGTACAAGTGCTATCAGCAATTATCAGAGTGATTATGGTGTGAGAATGAATGTTATGCCATATACTGGAACCTACAGTCAGGTAGAGGCGCTTGATATTGTTAAAATGGAGCGTCGTATAGAGATGGGTATGGAATCTGAAAGATTCTTTGATCTTGTAAGATGGGGAGAGGCAGAACGCGTACTCAACAAGTATTATGCAGAAGAGGCTAATGACTGTTCTATCTATAGTAGTGCTCACTTCACTAAAAATAAGAATGAGTACTTGCCTATTCCATATGCACAAATAGCAGCTTCAAACGGACATTATAAACAAAATATTGGTCAGTGGTAAAGTATGAAAACAAATATAACAACAATATTCATTGCACTTATTGCTTTCTTTGCATTAGGTAGCTGCAGCGACGAGAATAATATTTCTGGTCTGCAATTAAACGGATTATGTTCAGTCGATTCTATCGTATTGGATAATTATAAAGGTGTCGTAGATCAGGCTTCACGTACAATCACTGTGCGTGTCCCTGAGACTTACGATGTCACAAACATGACTGTTAGCACACTTAAGGTAGGTGCTGGTGCCATCAGTAATATCAAAGAGGGTGACAAACTTAATATGCTTACGGCTCAGGTGCTCAGTGTTAAGAATGGTGACGTCTTCCTTGATTGGACTATCAATGTGTTGAGAGATGAGGCAAAAATCACTTCTTTTAAGATTAATGGAACATATAATGGTGTTATTGATGAAGCGAATAAGACTATTTCTGTCTATGTGCCAAATACACTTGACCTCCATTCTCTAATCCCTACAATAGGTTTGAGCACAAATGCAACGGTTAGTCCATCTAATGGTATTGCAACAGACTTTTCTAATCCAGTTACATTCACTGTCACTAATAATACTGCTTCTGCAATCTATACAGTAAAAGTAACAGCTATTGGTAAGCCTACTGCAGTCTTTGTTAGCTTGCCTGCTTCGATGAATGAACTCAATTCAGAGGAATTAACTGCTTGTAAGTGGATGCTTCAGAATATTCCAAATTCATTATATGCATCATTTACTGATATTAAAAATGGCACAGTAGATCTTAGCGAGTGTAAAGTGATATGGTGGCATTATCATAAGGATGGAGGAGTAGATGGAAAAGAAGCTTTCGAAAGAAGTGCGCCTGAGGCTGTCAATGCAGCAGTTGCCTTAAGAGACTATTATAATAATGGTGGTTCTTTCCTCTTCACTCGATATGCAACAAACATGCCAGCTGAGATTGGTGCAGTAGCAAACAATGCTGCTCCAAATAATTGTTGGGGGCAGAATGAAGCTGATGCAGAGAGAGTAAGTGGTCCTTGGAACTTCTTTATTCAAGGGCATACGAGTCATCCTCTTTTCCAAAATCTTATAATGAAGAGTGGTGAGCCTAACGCTATTTATACTTGTGATGCAAATTACCGTATCACCAATTCAACTGCTCAATGGCATATTGGTACTGATTGGGGTGGATATGATAACTTAAATAAATGGCGTACAGAGACTGGAGCACAAGATTTGGCCTATGGTGGTGATGGTGCTGTCGTTGCATGGGAATTCCCTGCAACTGGAACAAAGGGCAAGATTCTCTGTATTGGTTCTGGATGTTATGACTGGTACAGTGTAGATGATGTCCCAGCCTTTTACCACAATAACATTGCCAAGATGACACAGAACGCATTCAACTATCTAATGAATCATTAAATAAAGTATAATCGATATGAGAACTATGATATATTCTCTCGCTCTCATCGCATCTTTATCAGTCTCACTAACGAGCTGTAGCGATGATAAGACCATGATAGAGGAAAAAGATTGGAATACAACAACTTATTTCAAGTCTACAGATGAAATGGGGCAAGCTACCTTTTATAAGCCAACTGTTGGATTTGTTGGAGACCCAATGCCTTTCTTTGACCCTAAAACAAAGAATTTTAAAGTTATGTATTTACAGGACTTTCGTCCTAATCAGGCGGGTACTTATCATCCTATCTGGGCTGTTGAAACAACTGATGGAGCCAACTACCAATCACTTGGAGAGTTGATTCATTGTGGTGGTATCAATGAGCAGGATGCGGCACTGGGTACAGGTTCTACCGTTTATAATGATGCTGATGGGTTGTATTATACCTTCTATACAGGTCATAGATATCAAACAAATTCTACTAATAATGGTGAGATGGTGATGATGGCAACATCATCCGACTTCAAAACATGGACTAAGAATCGTGTTTTCCGCTTGAAAGGTGATGATTACGGATATAGTAAAGATGATTTCCGTGATCCCTTTGTCTTCAAGGGCGATGATAATAAATGGCATATGCTTGTTTCTACTCTGAAGGGAAGTAAAGGTCATTTGGCTGAGTTTACATCAGATGATCTTAAGACGTGGACCCATGCCGGAACGTTTATGACCATGATGTGGGACCGATTCTATGAATGTCCTGATGTGTTCAAGATGGGTGATTGGTGGTATCTTGTTTATAGTGAAAAGCATTCAGCTATCCGTCGTGTGCAGTATTTCAAAGGTAAGACTCTTAATGAACTCAAGGCTTGTACACAGAATGATGCTGGTTTATGGCCTGATGGACATGAGGGATTCTTAGATAGTCGTGGCTTCTATGCAGGTAAAACTGCGAGTGATGGTCAGAATCGCTATATCTGGGGCTGGTGTCCAACACGTCCAGGTAAGGATAATGCTGCTGTTGGTGCTGCTCCTAATGAACCTGAGTGGGCTGGCAACCTTGTTGTCCACCGTCTCATACAACACGCTGATGGTAGTCTTACCTTAGGAGAAGTAAAAGGGATTAGCGATAAATACGGCAAAAAACAAGAAGTAAAGGTTATGGCAAAGAGTGATAATGGTGTTGAGAATGTAACTGATGGCTATAAGCTTTCTGGTGATTCTTACCTACTTTTCAATCGTCTTGGCTATCACAATAAAATTTCCTTCACGATAACAACTTCTAATAACTGGGATAAGTTTGGTGTTTCATTCGTACGTGGCACAGATTCTGAGAAGTATTATTCTTTGGTGGTAAATCCTGAAAATGAACAGACACGTAAGATAAACTTTGAGGAAGAAGGTTCTGCGGGTCGTGGTTTCATAAATGGTATTGATGGCTACAACTTCGCTCGACCAACCGACAATGTCTATCATGTCACTATCTATACGGACAACAGTATAGCCGTAATGTATATTAATGATGTATGTTGCTATACCAATCGTATTTACGAAGTACAGAAGAACTGTTGGAGTATCAATAATTATGGAGGTAATATCACCATCAGTAATCTCACTGTAAGTCAGTATTAAGAATTTAAACCCTTTCTTTACTAAAGATAGAATAAAAGATATAGTCGTTCATTCTGTGAGAAATTGCCTATTATCGCAAATAATATCATTGAATGGGCGACTACTCTTTCTAACTTATCAATAAAATGTCTATCTTTGTCTATCTGAAACTAAAAATATAATGAATCAACCTATAATGAGTAGAAAGATTAAATTATTGGCTATTTGCCTTTTTATAACTACAACATTTATGCATGCACAAACATTCTTAAGTTCAAATCATGCTATGAAGCGTGTGAAAACTGCAGATAAGTATATTCTTCTTCCTGTAGAGGAGGAAGAAGGTTATGCACATATTCGCGTTATCAAAGATAATCAAGTTGTAAAAGAATTCAATTGTAAGCTTGCTATAAACAAGACTGATTATAATGTACCACTTGATGTCAGTGAATATGGTGGTGATGTGTTGCTTGATATCCAGTTCTCAGGAGATAAGCGTAGTATCGGTTTAATCAATAATTTCGTTTGCTGGAAAGATATAAAAGCAACAAATGTGTTTGATTCCAAGAATCGTGAAAAGTTCCGTTCTATCTATCACCATACTCCAGTCTATGGCTGGATGAACGATCCTAATGGTATGTTCTACAAAGATGGTGTATGGCATTTATACTATCAGTATAACCCTTATGGTTCGCAGTGGGAGAATATGACGTGGGCGCATAGTACCTCTACAGACCTCATACACTGGAAAAATCATGGAGAAGTGATACAACCAGATGCACTTGGAACTATTTTCAGTGGTAGTAGTGTCGTTGATAAAGAAAATACCGCAGGGTTTGGAAAGGATGCTGTTGTTGCTTTTTACACTTCTGCAGGAGCAGCGCAAACACAAAGTATTGCATATAGTACGGATAATGGTGAGACTTTTAAGAAGTATGTAAACAACCCAATTCTTACAAGTGATGTACCTGACTTCCGTGATCCTAATGTCTTTTGGAATGAAGAAGTGAAGCAATGGAATCTTATTCTTGCAGCAGGACAGCAGATGAATATATATAGCTCAAAGAACTTGAAAGACTGGAAGTATGAAAGTTCTTTTGGAGAGGGATATGGTAATCATGGAGGTGTTTGGGAGTGTCCTGACCTCTTGAAGATGGGCGATAAGTGGGTGCTTATCTGTAATATTAACCCTGGAGGTCCCTTTGGTGGTAGTGCAACTCAATACTTTGTAGGCTCATTTGATGGTCATAAATTCACTTGCGAATCAAAACCTGAGGTAACAAAGTGGATGGATTATGGAAAAGATCACTATGCAACCGTATCGTTCAGTAACGCTCCTGATGGTAGAATTGTCGTTCTTCCGTGGATGAGTAACTGGCAGTATGCTAATCAAGTACCTACACAGCAGTTCCGTTCAGCCAATGGTTTGCCAAGAGACTTGGGGCTTTATAGTTACAATGGGGAAGATTATGTTAGCGTAAAGCCATCACCTGAAGTCTTTGCTGCCTTTGAGAAGAAACCGTCTGGACGCCTCCAATCTGCTGCTTATATAGAAGTGACCAATATTAAGAGTAATGCTTCTATAGTGTTAAGTAATGACAAGGGAGAACGAGTTACGATGGTTTATGATGGAAAGAATGCTACTTTCAGTATGGATCGTACAGAGAGTGGTGTTACTGATTTCCATAGTGACTTTAAGGCTAAGACGGTAGCTCCAACTAATGGTATTATTAAATCAATGCAAATATTTATAGACCGTTGTAGTATTGAAGCATTTGATACTGAAGGTAAAGTCGCAATGACTAACCTCGTTTTTCCGTCAAAGCCTTATGATAAGATAATAGTAAAGGGATGCAAAGTAAAGATTTATGAATTGAAGGGTCAAAAGTAATAAAAGAAAAAATACTAATTCTGTCTATTAATTATATGTAATCTTGTTAGAGATATATTTGTTGATATTAATGAACGGAATTTCAAGGTTTCTTTCTTCGTAAAAAAGTAACTTTGCAAGTATAATTAAAATAATAGAACTACACAAACTAAAAATTTAAAGATTATGTCGAAAACCAATAAACTCGCACTACTGCCCGTAATGCTTTGCTTCTTTGCGATGGGCTTCGTTGATTTGGTGGGTATTGCCTCCAATTATGTAAAGAACGATTTGCAACTGTCGGATTCAACAGCAAATGTTTTTCCGTCCCTTGTTTTCTTTTGGTTCCTTATCTTTTCCGTACCGACTGGTATGTTGATGAATAAGATTGGACGTAAGAAAACGGTTCTTATTAGTCTTATTGTTACCTTGTTCTCTCTGCTTTTACCGATATTCGGTGAGTCCTACGGTTTGATGCTTGTTTCATTCTCATTGCTTGGAATAGGCAATGCTTTGATGCAAACATCGTTAAATCCATTGGTTTCAACGGTGATGAAAGGTGGAAATTTAGCTTCAACACTTACTTTCGGACAGTTTGTTAAGGCTATCGCATCCTTTATGGCACCTTATCTTGCTATATGGGGAGCGCAGGCAAGCATTCCAGCCTTTGGTCTCGGATGGCGCGTTCTCTTCCCAATTTATCTGATAATTGGTACAATTGCTACGCTGTTACTCTTCTCAACGCCTATAGAAGAAGAACCTATTGAAGGCAAAGCAAGCTCTTTTGCAGAATGTTTCAGCCTATTGGGTAAACCTATTGTGTTGCTTAGTTTCCTTGGTATCATGTGTCACGTTGGTATTGATGTTGGTACAAACACAACGGCGCCAAAGATTCTGATGGAGCGTTTAGGTATGTCATTGAATGATGCAGCCTTTGCAACTTCTCTCTACTTTATCTTCCGTACTATTGGATGTCTTACAGGTTCGTTCTTCCTTCGTGTGATGAATAATAAGTTTTTCTTTATTATTTCGGTTACGATGATGGCACTTGCTATGTGTGGAATGGCTGTGGGAACGTCAAAGACTGTACTGTTTGTGGCGATTGCTCTTGTTGGTTATGGTAACAGTAATGTATTCTCAATGGTCTTTGCACGTGCTTTACAGAGTGTTCCAGATAAGCAGAACGAAGTGAGTGGATTGATGATTATGGGACTTTTCGGTGGTACTATCTTCCCTCTCTTGATGGGATTTGCCAGCGATGGGTTCGGTCAAGTGGGAGCAGTTATTGTAATGGCGATAGGTGTACTCTACCTTTTTTCGTATATTCCAAAAATGAATAATAAATAAAACAGATATGAAACAGTTGATCGTTGGCCTCGGAGAGGCATTGTGGGATTGTCTTCCTGAGGGTAGAAAGCTGGGTGGCGCACCTGCAAACTTTGCTTATCATACAGGACAGTTTGGGTATGATTCGTTGGCTATTAGTGCTGTCGGAAATGACGTCTTGGGTAAGGAAACCCTCGATGAATTCGGTAAAAAAGGTGTAAAGTACTTGATGCCAGAGGTGGATTATCAGACGGGAACGGTGCAGGTAGAACTCGACAGTGAAGGTATACCTACTTATGACATCAAGGAGGGAGTAGCTTGGGATAACATACCGTTTACTTCCGAGGTTGAAGAAGCAGCCAAGAACTGTCGTGCTGTATGCTTTGGCTCACTTGCACAGCGTAGTAGTGTAAGCCGCCAGACAATACAGAAATTCCTCGAAGCAACGCCAAAGGATTGTCTCAAAATATTCGATATCAATCTTCGTCAGAACTTCTATACAAAGGAGATTATCACTAATTCGCTCCAGCATGCCAATATCCTCAAGATTAATGATGAGGAACTTGTGTTGATTGGTCGTCTTTTCGGTTATCCAGGTCTTGATATAGAGAATAAGTGTTGGCTGCTTTTAGGAAAGTATCACCTTGATATGCTCGTGCTGACTTGTGGTGTCAACGGTTCGTATGTCTTTGCGCCAAACCTCAAGTCGTTCCAAGAAACGCCAGCGGTTGAGGTTGCTGATACCGTGGGGGCAGGTGATTCCTTTACGGGTGCTTTCACTTCAGCCATCCTTGCAGGCATGCCAATCACCGATGCTCATAAGTTGGCAGTGGAAGTTAGTGCGTATGTCTGTACGCAGAATGGTGCTATGCCAAAACTCCCTAAGGAACTATTAGACAGAATTAAGTAATTTATTCCTTTCTCTGATACGTGATATTGTTTCCGTGTGGGAAATATTTATTTATCGTACGTATCTTAACAGGCAAGGGATAAGTGGCATTTAGATAAAGTACATGGTCCGAATTGATTGAGTGAAGTATAACTTTTCTCGATTAATTCGGGCTTTTTTGTGTTCTAATATTAGAGTTCTTAATATGTAATTTATGCTCTCCTTTTCCATTAAATACCCCTCCTTTCGAATTATTTTCATGAAAATAAATCTTTTTTTTCATGAAGATAAATATTTCTTTTCACGTAAATAATTATTTTTCTTCATGAAAATAATTCGTAGTGAGTGTCTGGTTGTAGCTGTTTCTGTTGGAAATATATAATAAAAAATGGGATAGTATTAGCATGAAGCAGATACAATCCCATTTGATAAGTTAATCAACAGTAAAGAAGATGGTTTTAATCTTCCCAGATATTAGTTGTGTTTTGCTCGGTGAAAGGATTTTCCTTGCTTCCTGCTACACCTGGACCACCTGTATCAATATCGTCTTGACTCTTTTCATTTGGACTGCCTGTACCTCCAATACTTGCTGAGTCTGTTGTTCTGCTGTTACATATAAACTTCTCAGTAATAACGGCATGAATATCCGTCATTGGTTTTATATATTTTGTTTTCATCATGACTTTTCTTTGTTTAACGAACGATGTACTTCTTTCCATTAACGATGTAAACTCCCTGTGGCAATGCTTTCAGGTTAATTGTGCCCTGCTGTACGAGCTGTCCCGTAATGGTATAGACCTTTCCCTGCTGCATGTCGTGTACTGCTGGCATAACAGGAAGCGTGTCAATAGCAGTTGTTTGCCCGTCAATGCTTTCTAAATAATAGCTGATTGATGGCTTCGCATTCGCACCATTGTCCTTATTCATCAAGACGCAAGCCGTGTAAGGAGTCCATATTCCGCTGCCAGACTTAATCCACTTGTAAAAACCGTTCTTATATTGGGTCTCATTGTCACCTGAATAGTAATAATAAGAAAACTGCTGCAATGGCTTCGCATTTTCATAATTACCAATGAAAGTATAGGTAACACCGTCTGCAATCTTTACAACCTTTTGAGCATCCAAACTTTCCTGTTTCTCTTCTTGTTTCTTGATACCCACGATGGTTGTTTTCACACCCGTCTGCGTTCCCTTGTGCAGGGAAGGGTGAATCATGTAAGGATGGTGAGCCTTTGTCTCTGTTACAGGCTGCTTAAATTTCAGTGTGACAATCTTGTCATTATTAGGCTTTGTAACAACTTCTACATCGGAGAACTCTACAACCTCAACTTTTGAACCGTATGCACTCTTGAGCTGCTGGGCTGTCATGTCAAATGGCAGACACATTGTGTACCACTTGCCGTCTACACGTTTGTTGTCATCCCATGTGTCATCTTTTATTTTGCCTGTAAGTGCGAAATTCCTCCAGCCTGCATACTCACCAGATGTTGAGGAAAACTTGCCATCTTCAAATGTAGGCCAGCAGCCACCATTCTCTGCAACAACATTTTTTGTTGAACCTCCTAATGAACGTGAATTCTCATTTACATAGTTCTCGTATGCAGCTTCAGGATAATGTAGCATTGTGAAAAGCTTACCAGTCTCTTGATTTGTATAGAACTCTCGTTTTACAGGAGTGATATTGCCAGGATTGTCATATTTGAAATTACTTACAGTATTGGGACCAAAAGCTTGGTTTCCAGCTTTTGTGTTTGTTCCTAATACATATACATCTGTAAGTGCTTTGTTGTTTTGGAAAGCGAATGTCTCAATTTTCTCGACACTTGCAGGAATTGTAATAGTCTTCAGATTCTCGCATACGAAAGCATCTTTCTCAATTACTTTCAGCGTGTTAGGAAGGTGGATGGCTTCAATTGCTGCGCCATTGAATGCACCATTACGGATATATTCAACCCCTTCTGGTAACACAATATCCTTTAAGGCTGAGCATCCATAGAATGCATTAGTGCCAATTTCTTTCCATCCTGTGCCAAAGTCAACAGATGTGAGATTTGTACAACGCTCAAATGCGTATTGTAATAACTGACTATTACCATTCTTATCAACCTTACCTAATTTGACAGTCTTGAGGGATTCCCCAAAGGCTTGTGCTCCTATTTTAACACTACGTGAATCATTATCAGGAATAATAACATGTTCTATTTTACATGATGCGGTCGTAAGGCATTGTTGTGGTATGTTTGTTGTTGTACGTGGAAATGTGATAGTTTTCAAGTTATCCATAAACTTCAGATTGACCAAATCGTCGTCATTGGTGAAGTTTGCGAACTCAAGATCAAGCGTGTTTAGGTTAGGAAAATTGTTCTCTTTCTCTGCCATACCACAGATGCGTTTCAAGTCCTCACTGCTCATAGTTACTCCAGTTTTGGTTACAACTTTCAGCTTCGTGGTAGTCTTCAGATAATCTTTTATTAGATATGATGGCGTGTACTCGGCATATCCTCCTGATACTGGTGTGAACTCATTGTTAATGTCGCCAGATGCTTCGAGCGTGAAGACCACCGTCCCGTCAGCTTCTTTAGTTACATTTAGCTTTGCCCATGTTGCCTGCAATGTAATGATTGACAGAGCCAACATTAAGATTAATCTTTTCATTTCTTTTGTCTGTTTTTTTATATTTATAGGTTACTTAAATCCAATAAATTATTCTGCAAGTTTCGACATGAAACTGCAGATTGTTGTTGTTTAATTGGATGTTTGCTGCGAATAGTCGCTTGAAATTATTTTGTAATATCTCTAATTTTCTGCAAAAGTATTATTATTATTTAATATATTGAGTTTTACTTCCTTTATATTTAATATAACTTAACATAAGTTATCCTTGATTTTAATAAAAGTAATAAAAGGTAGCAATAAGTCTTTTGAAAAGCCAACAAGAGGCACATTCTGATTTGCGTTTTCATTTTTTTTATGTAAGTTTGCAGACCCGTAGACATTACTACACGATGAAATCGGGAAAGACAAACACCAAGAACCTAAAGTATAACATATCATTATATGAAACCAAACTTAACAAAGACACTTCTGCCCATAGCTGCATTGGCTTGTGGACAAGTTAACGCAATGGTGCAGAAACACCAGCAACGTCCAAACATCATTTATATCATGTGTGATGATATGGGCTATGGCGACCTTGGATGCTATGGTCAGCAGTACATCCTTACACCGAATATTGACCGTATGGCAAAGGAAGGTATGCGTTTTACACAAGCTTATGCGGGTGCACCAGTGAGTGCTCCATCGCGTGCCTGCTTTATGACAGGACAACATTCTGGACATACGGAAGTAAGAGGAAACAAGGAATATTGGGCACC
Source organism: Prevotella sp. ICM33 (assembly GCF_000517825.1). NCBI lineage: Bacteria > Pseudomonadati > Bacteroidota > Bacteroidia > Bacteroidales > Prevotellaceae > Prevotella > Prevotella sp. ICM33. Next base: position 169,664 of record NZ_JACD01000007.1, on the reverse strand, counting down.
AAGTAAGCCTATCTATTATGGAAAAAACCGCGATTTCAGCGTTGTTGGACAACATCCTTACGACCCAGAACATGTTATCCTACCTGAAATTATGAAAGACAATGGCTACCGTACGGGTATGTTCGGTAAGTGGGCTGGTGGTTATGAAGGCTCTAAATCAACCCCAGATAAGCGTGGGGTGGATGAGTTTTATGGTTATATCTGTCAGTTTCAAGCACATCTTTATTATCCTAACTTCCTCAATGAGTACAGCAGGGAGCGTGGAGACAGTGCGGTAAAGCGTGTTGTGATGCAGAACAATATTGACTATCCGATGTTTGGTGAGCAGTATGCACAACGTAAAGACTACTCAGCCGACCTCATACATCAGCACGCTTTGAATTGGTTGAAGCGTCAGAACAAGGAAAAACCATTCTTTGGTATCTTCACTTATACGCTTCCTCATGCAGAGTTGACACAACCCAACGACTCACTCGTGGTTTTCTATAAAAAGAAGTTCTTTGAAGATAAGACTTGGGGAGGGCAGGAAGGCTCACGATATAATGCCGTAGAGCATACCCACGCACAGTTTGCTGCGATGATAACTCGCCTTGATGCGTATGTTGGAGAGATCCTTCGTACCTTAGATGAGCAAGGACTTGCAGAAAACACACTCGTCATCTTCACCAGTGACAATGGTCCTCATGAGGAGGGTGGAGCCGACCCAACCTTCTTCAATCGTGATGGTAAGCTGCGAGGACTTAAGCGCCAGTGTTACGAGGGAGGAATTCGTATTCCGTTTATTGCCCGTTGGAAGGGACGTGTTAAGGAAGGAGTGACCAATGACTTGCCGTTTGCATTCTACGACTTGATGCCAACTTTCTGTGATGTGGCAGGTGTACGCAACTTCCCAAAACGTTATGTCAATAAGAAAAAAACTATCGATTATTTCGATGGAATCTCTATTTTCCCAACCTTGATGAGCGATGAAAAGGCACAAAAAAGCCACCCACACCTTTATTGGGAGTTTGCTGAAACCAATCAGATTGGTGTCCGTATGGGAGATTGGAAGCTCATTGTTATCCGTGGTGTACCACATCTTTACAACCTTGCAACAGACCTTCACGAAGATAAGGACGTAGCTCAGGAACATCCAGAGCTTGTTGATCAGATGGTAAAGATTATCTATCAAGAGCATGTTGACAATCCGTTATTCCCGATTACAATGCCGATGGAAAGGGGAAAATAAGGCTTAAACAACTAAAAACTATTCTATATGAATCAAAACATTACAAAGGCAATCTTGCCGTTGGCGGCACTGTCGTGTGTCCACGGTAAGATGCTTGCGCAGGATGCGGCACGTCCTAACATCCTTTACATCATGTGTGACGACCACGCTATGCAGGCAATTAGTGCATATGGTAGTCCTATCTCGAAGTTAGCTCCTACACCAAACATCGACCGTTTGGCACAACGAGGAATGCTCTTTCGCAACTGTTTCGTGGAAAACTCATTGTCAACGCCAAGTCGTGCTTGCTTGATGACAGGACTCTACAGTCACCAGAATGGGCAAAGACAGTTGGCTGAGGGTATCGATACAACAAAGACTTTCGTCCCAGAGCTGATGCAGAAGGCTGGTTACGAGACTGGAATCGTAGGTAAATGGCACATGATGTGTCGCCCGAAGGGCTTCGATTACTATTATATCCTCGATGGTCAGGGAAAGTACTATAATCCAAATTTCTGCACAACAGGCAACTACGGCAAGTATAAACAGGAGATGGGGTATGCAACAACACTGACCACACAGCATGCGATAGAGTTTCTTGACCATCGACAGAAGGACAAGCCCTTCTGCCTATATGTGCATCATAAGGCACCACATCGCAGTTGGTTTGCCGAGCCAAAGCATATCGGAATGTATGATGGGGTAGACTTCCCATTGCCAAAAACCTTCTGGGATAACTATGAGAATCGCGGTTCGGCAGCTAAAACACAGAAGATGAAAATTGAGAAAGATATGGAGTTAATCTTAGACTTCAAGATTCCAGAGCTTCTCGATACATCAGACGTGGAGAGTATGGCTTCTTATGCAGGTTTGATGGGCGAACTTGGTCGTATGACAGCAGCTCAAAGAATGGCATGGGATAAGTATTATATGCCAAGAAACCGCCGTTTCATCGAGGCGAAACTCTCAGGGAAAGACCTCGCAGTGTGGAAGTATCAGAATTATATTCGTGATTATATGTCTGTCATTGCTTCGGTAGATGAGAGTGTCGGTCAGCTGTTAGATTATCTTAAGGCACATGACTTGGATAAGAATACTGTGGTTATCTATACCTCAGATCAAGGTTTCTATATGGGTGAGCATGGATGGTTTGATAAGCGATTCATGTATGAGGAGTCTTTACACACCCCACTTATCATTAGCTACCCAGGTCATATCAAAGAAGGAGTAGAGAATACTGATATGGTACAGAATATCGACTTTGCACCGACTTTCCTTGCTTATGCCGGTGTACAACAGCCAAAGGAGATGACAGGTAAGCCACTGCAGCCGCTGCTTGCAGGCAATAAGCCAAAGAACTGGCGTAAGGATTTATATTATCACTACTACGATTATCCTACTTATCACCTTGTTCGTAAGCACGATGGTGTACGTAATGATCGCTACAAACTTATCTATTTCTATGGTAAGGGCGGTATGCGTGCCGTGGAGGAGAATAAGTATCAGAAGATTCCGGGTACGAGTGAGTATAACTGTCTGAAGTATTTGAATGCTACACACTACTTCAACGATGATGCTGATGTAAGCTATTACGAGCTTTATGATCTGCAGAATGACCCTGATGAGTTGAATAATATCTACGGCAAGAAGGGTACGGAGAAGGTAACAAAGCAGCTGATGAAGCGTTTGAATGATTATCGTAAAGAACTGAAAATAGATGAATACTAAATAGCCTTTTGCTTGGTTCGTTTAGAACTTATAAGTGTTAATGGCATGATAGAGGGTCAAGTCAATTCTTTCCTTAGTGTGATTTTAGGAAAAGATTGACTTGACTCTCTTTTTGATTTGTTGCTATTGGAGGAGAAAATGCAAACGTCTTTATTGCTGTATTATAACAATAAAGGTGTATTTATCCTGTGGAAGTCTTCTTTTTAGCCGTGAATTAGGGGGAGAGGAATGCTCCGCACCAATGGTGCGGAGGCTTAACACCATTGGTGCGGAGGGCTAACACGAATGGTGCGGAGCATTAGTATAGCGAGTATCTATCACCTTTAGAAAGGAAAGACAAGACAAGAAAAAGGGATGCACAGCCTGTGCATCCCTTTGTTATATTGTGTATAATTCAATCAAATTCTAATGAATCAAATTGGGGTTATCCCATTGAAGGATAAGGTTAGAATAGGTTTAGAAACTCTTTAACCATGCCTTCAAGTCCATCATCATCTCCTCATGATAGCGGAAGCCAATCTTGCTACCCCAACCGTGGCCGCCACCAGGATAAACGTGGAGCGAACCACGAACGTCATTGCGGTACAACTCGGTGTAGAAGTTTACACCATTTGCTGGTGGAACAGTATCGTCGTCGTCGCTGAGTGCAATGAAAGTGCGTGGTGTCACGCGACTTACGTTCATGTCAGCACTGTATTTTTTTTCGTCACGCTTGCTTGGATTTTTACCAAGGAAGTTCTGACGACTTCTGTCGTGTCCGTAACCTTCCATCATTGAGATAACTGGATAGAAGAGAATTTGGAAGTTAGGCTTTGCCTCACCCTGACTTCTTGTTGCGATAGTTGCAGCGAGGTGGCCACCAGCAGAGAATCCCATGATACCAACATCATTACGATTAATCTTCCAGCTTGTTGCATTCAAGCGTACAAGTTTCATCGCCTGTTCAGCGTCAGACACTGGAACTTCTGGCTGACCATGTGGCATACGATACTTCAAAACGATAGCTGCAATACCTTGGTTCTGGAAGAATTCTCCCCAATCGTAGCCCTCTTTCTCCATAGAAAGCGTCTCGTATGCACCACCCGGACAGATAACTACGGCACGACCAGTAGCTTGTTTCTCCATAGGAAGGAATACGCGAACCTTGGCAGAGTCGTTTGGATCACCATTATCGTAAGGTGGACGTCCATTATAAAGTTTAATGTCGAAGACACTTTGAGCCGACATTGTCATAGTGGCAGTGGCCAACCCCATTACGAGGAAAAGTTTTTTAAAATTCATTCTATTCTCAGTTTATTTGTTTTGTTCGTTTATCCCCTCTCTTTTTCTACGATATTTGGGTAGATAATTGATTTACAGAAAACAACACGTTACTGTAACAAGAAGAGGAATAAATCGTGTGATTTTGAACATGTAGTTGCAAAGTTAACAAAAAGATACGATTTCAATAGTAGATGTTTAGAGTTTTTAGTATATTTGCAAGCAGAAATAATAAAAGGTATAGAGTATAAACGAATTTTAATAATTTCGTATGACTGTTAACAACTACCTTTTAGTTAGCTTTTTAAATGGTTACATCAATGTTCAAGAACAATATACAATCTCAAGATGCACGTATTAGATAAATTTCGGTATTGCCCCGTATGTGGAAGTAAACACTTTGTTGAACAGAATGAAAAAAGCAAACGCTGCGAGAGCTGTGGCTTTGAGTATTTCTTAAATCCAAGTTCTGCAGTCGCAGCATTTATTCTGAATGAGCAAGGAGAACTGCTTGTTACACGTAGGAAGTTTGAGCCCGGACGTGGAACATTGGACCTTCCTGGTGGTTTTTGTGATATTGGGGAGACGATTGGCGAGGCACTGATACGTGAGGTGAAAGAGGAAACCAACCTGACAGTCAAGGAAAAACATTACTTCTGTTCGCTTCCGAATAAGTATCGGTATAGTGATTTTGATATTCCAACACTTGATGCCTTCTTTGTTTGTAAGGTAGAGGATGAGACTGTATTAAAGGCTGCTGACGATGTAGAAGAGGCGATGTGGCTTCCTTTGTCAGAGGTTCACACAGAGCAGTTTGGACTCCGTTCTATCCGTCAGGCACTATATGATTTCCTGCAAATGGAGTCGAAAAACTTAAAAAAGTAGAAATTTTGCCTATTATATAAGGTGTAAGCAAAAAGTTTAAGTACTTTTGCGTCCTTGAAAAAATGTACAAGATTGATTATGCAAGAAAACTTGGTAATAGTAGAGAGCCCGGCAAAGGCTAAGACCATAGAGAAGTTTCTCGGTAAGGATTATAAGGTGATGTCATCTTATGGACATATCCGTGACTTGAAGAAAAAGGAACTTAGCATTGATCTCGACACGTTAAATCCTGACTACGAAATCCCTGATGAGAAGAAGAAAGTAGTCAGTGAACTGAAGAAGAGTGCAAAAGCTGCCGATAAGGTTTGGTTAGCTTCCGATGAGGACCGCGAGGGAGAGGCTATCAGCTGGCACCTTTGCGAGGTGCTGGGATTGGATGAGGATAAAACGAATCGTATTGTTTTCCATGAGATTACCAAGCCAGCTATATTGAAAGCTATCGAGTCACCACGTCGTTTGGATATGAATCTTGTGAACGCACAGCAGGCTCGTCGTGTACTCGACCGCTTGGTTGGCTTCCGTCTTTCACCAGTGTTGTGGCGCAAGGTAAAGCCTGCTTTGAGTGCAGGACGTGTGCAGAGCGTAGCCGTTAGATTGATTGTTGAGCGTGAACGCGAGATACAAAACTTCAATTCAGAGCCTTACTACCGTTTGAATGCAGTCTTCGCTGTGAGCAGTGAGGACGGTTCAAAGAATGAAGTGAAGGCAGAGTTGAGCAAGCGTTTTAAGACACATGAGGAAGCATTAGCATTCCTTGAACTGTGTAAGACTTCAAAATTCAAGGTTTCATCGATTGCTAAGAAGCCTTTGAAGCGTACTCCAGCTCCTCCATTTACCACCTCAACCCTCCAGCAGGAAGCTGCAAGAAAGCTCGGATTTACCGTAAGTCAGACGATGATGGTTGCCCAAAGATTGTACGAGGCGGGTCGTATAACTTACATGCGTACTGATAGTGTGAATCTTTCAGCATTGGCTATCGAGGGCTGTAAGACTGAGATTGAGCGACTCTATGGCGAAGATTATGGTAAAGTAAGAAAGTATCAGACACATAGTAAGGGTGCTCAAGAAGCACACGAGGCTATCCGTCCAACTTATATCGATAATGTTTCTATCGAAGGAACAAGCCAGGAAAAGCGTCTGTATGACCTTATTTGGAAGCGTACGATTGCATCACAGATGGCGGATGCAAAGATAGAAAAGACCACAGTGAATATATCACTTGAGTCAGAAGAAGGCAAGCATACCACCGATTTACAGTTTATTGCGAATGGTGAGGTAGTAGCTTTCGAAGGTTTCTTGAAGGTATATCACGAGTCAACTGACGATGACGAAAACAGTGAGGAGTTCTCACATGCACTCCCAGTAATGCATGAAGGTGAAGAGTTGGAACGTCGTGAAATCGTGTCAACAGAGCGTTATTCACAGGGTCCAAACCGCTACACGGAAGCAAGTCTTGTGCGTAAACTCGAAGAACTCGGTATTGGTCGTCCGTCAACTTACGCCCCAACAATCTCAACGATTCAGCAGCGTGAATACGTGCAAAAGGGAGATCGCAAGGGTGAAGAACGTAAGTACGCTGTTGACTCATTGCTCGGTTTGAAGATTACCTCCAAGACAAAGAAGGAGATGGCAGGTGCGGATAAGGGTAAACTTATCCCAACTGACATCGGTATCGTTGTAAACGACTTCCTTATGGGTAACTTCCCTGATATCATGGATTATAACTTCACGGCTAAGATTGAGCAGGAGTTCGATAAGATAGCAGAGGGAAAAGCAGAGTGGAATAAGGAGATGAAAACCTTCTACCAGAGCTTTGAACCAGAAGTAGAGAAGGTGATGAATGCTCGTTCTGAGCATAAGGCAGGTGAGCGCGAACTTGGTCTTGACCCTGTTTCAGGCAAACCTGTGTTCGTAAAGATTGGTCGTTTCGGTCCTGTGGTACAGATTGGTAGTGCTGACGATGAGGACAAACCACGCTTCTCACAGCTCCCATCTGATAAGAGTATGGAAACCATTACCCTTGATGAGGCTTTGGAATTGTTTAAGTTACCACGTAACCTTGGTCAGTTTGAGGGTACAGATGTCGTGATTGGAGCTGGTCGATTTGGTCCTTATGTACTTCATGATAAGAAGTATACATCGCTGCCAAAGGAGGAAGATCCACTCACAATCAGTCTTGATGCAGCTATCAATCTTATTCAAAAGAAGCGTCTGCAGGATGCACAGCGTCACCTGAAGACCTTCGAGGAAGATGCTAAGATGGAGGTGATGAATGGTCGTTACGGTCCTTATATTGCTTATGATGGTAAGAACTACCGTATGCCAAAGACCCTTCATGATAAGGCTGCCGAGCTTACTTATGAGCAGTGTATGGACATCGTAAAGAATGCTCCGGAACCAAAGCGTAAGAAGTAATTGAATAAAGACTCACCTATAAGGGAAAGGAAGACATCCACCACGTAGTCTGATGATAACAGACTATAGGGTGGATGATAAATATATCGTGAGTATGACAGAGCATACAGAAGAATATAAGCCGCTTCGCATTATTCTCATTGGTTATATGGGTGCGGGCAAGACGACCGTAGGCAGAGCCTTGTCAAAGGAGTTGAACATTCCGTTCTACGACTTAGATTGGTATATAGAGAGCCGAATGCGCAAGACGGTGAAGCAAATCTTCGATGAAAGGGGAGAGGAAGGCTTCCGTATGATAGAGCAGTCAATGCTTCACGAAGTGGCTGAATTTGAGAATGTCATTATCTCTTGTGGGGGTGGAACTCCATGTTTCTTTGATAATATGGAGTATATGAATGGACAGGCTGAGACGGTCTATTTGAAAGCAGAGACTGATGTTCTGTATAAGCATCTGCTGATGGGGAAGTCCGTACGACCCCTCTTACTCAATAAGACAGCTGATGAAGTAAACCTGTTTATTCGTGAACAACTGAAGCATCGTGAACCTTTTTACACAAAGGCTAAGCACGTTCTTGACGTGAGTCTTATGGATAGTTACGACAAGATACAGATTTCGGTTAATCAACTTTGCCAACTATTAAAGTTGAATAAAGCCAACAGTCTGAAATAAAATAGCTATTAATAGATAGTTAGAAACCAAATGCTCAAAGCAAATAATTGATTAATTCAAGATTATATATAGGGACAGAAGAATAGAAATGAAAAAGTGGACGATTGAAGATTCTCAAGAGTTGTACAACATCTCAGGGTGGGGTACATCTTACTTTGGTATTAACGAATCGGGTGATGTGTATGTAACACCTTGTAAGGACAATACACAAGTTGACTTACGTGACGTTATGGACGAACTCGCCCTGCGTGATGTGACACCTCCAGTGTTGCTCCGTTTCCCGGATATTCTCGATAACCGTATCGAGAAAACATCCTCTTGCTTTGAGAAAGCAAGGAAGGAATATGATTTCAAAGCAGAGAACTTCATCATCTATCCTATTAAGGTAAACCAGATGCAGCCAGTAGTTGAGGAGATTATCTCCCATGGACGTAAGTTCAACTTGGGTTTGGAAGCTGGTTCAAAGCCTGAGTTGCACGCTGTGATTGCCGTACAGTGTCAGAGCGATTCGCTCATTATCTGTAACGGATATAAGGACCAGAGCTATATTGAACTGGCTTTGTTAGCACAGAAGATGGGTAAGCGTATCTTCATTGTGGTGGAGAAACTCAATGAAATCGACCTTATCGCACGTGCAGCAAAGAAGTTGAATGTAAAGCCAAACCTCGGTATTCGCATCAAACTTGCATCCAGTGGTTCTGGTAAGTGGGCTGATAGTGGTGGCGACGCTTCTAAGTTTGGTCTTACTTCTTCTGAACTCTTGCAGGCTTTAGAAACGCTTGATAACAAGGGATTGCACGATTGTTTGCATCTTATCCACTTCCATATCGGTTCACAGATTACGAAGATTCGTCGTATTCAGACTGCTCTCAACGAGGCTGCACAGTATTATGTGAACCTCAGAAAGATGGGTTATAACGTTGATTTCGTTGACTGTGGCGGTGGCTTAGGTGTCGACTACGATGGTACCCGTTCTGCAAGTAGCGAAAGTTCTGTCAACTATAGCATTCAAGAATATGTCAACGACTGCGTCTATACCTTTGTTGATGCAGCCAATAAGAATGATATTCCACATCCAAACATCATCACAGAGAGTGGTAGAAGTCTTTCTGCTCATCACTCTGTCCTCGTGATTGATGTACTTGAAACCGCCTCTCTGCCAGAGATGTCAGAGGATTTTGAGGCAAAGGATACTGACCATCAGTTAGTAAAAGACCTCTACGATATCTGGGATAACCTTGATTCTCGTAACATGTTAGAGGACTGGCACGATGCTGAGCAGATCCGTGAGGAGGCGTTAGAGTTGTTCTCTCATGGCTTAGTAGACCTAAAGACACGTGCTGAGATTGAGGCAATGTATTGGAGTGTATGCCATGAAATCAACAATTTGGCAAAGAATATGAAGCATGTGCCTGATGAGTTGCGCAATATGGATAAGCTTCTTGCAGACAAATATTTCTGTAACTTCTCACTTTTCCAGTCTCTTCCAGACAGTTGGGCGATAGATCAACTCTTCCCAGTAATGCCAATCCAACGACTCAATGAGCGTCCATCGCGTAATGCTACATTGCAGGATATCACCTGTGATAGCGACGGTAAGATATCAAACTTCGTTGCAATGGGTCGCAGTAGTCACGTTCTTCCTATTCACGCATTGAAGAAGAATGAGCCTTATTACCTCGGTGTCTTCCTCGTTGGAGCTTATCAAGAGATTTTAGGTGACATGCACAACCTCTTTGGTGATACCAATGCCGTACATGTTTCAGTAAAGGATGGCAGCTATCATATCGATCAGATCTTTGATGGTGAGACGGTTGAAGAGGTATTGGAGTATGTTCAGTACAATCCAAAGAAGCTCGTTCGTCAACTCGAAATATGGGTGACAAAGAGCGTAAAGCAGGGTAAGATTTCACTTGAGGAGGGTAAAGAGTTCCTCAGTAACTACCGCAGCGGACTCTACGGTTATACCTATTTGGAGTAAACTAAAATTCTCTTAGAAGAGTAGGGTAGCTGTAGTTATATCATAGAATTATCATTGACAATCTGTAGGGGCGCATAGCTCGTGCGTCAACCATGAACATTTCGTTTCGGACGCATGTGCTGTGCGTCCCTACGTTTATTAATACAGAGCGTCAAAATATGGTGTTTAAGTAGGTTATAAGGTATGTCTACTCTGCTGTTTTATCCTCGTTCTTTCTAAAAGAAGCGTACTTTTACCGAATTATTTTCATGATAATAAATATTTTTCTTCACGAAAATAAATCTTTTTCTTCATGATAATAAATAATTATTTTCATGAAAATAATTCAGAGTAAGTGGCCTTCAACGTGAGAGAGGATACTGAATAATGGCTTTATTTACACATGATAGTATCCTTCAAGAGGGTTATGAGAGTTGATGAATAGCCGAATTAAGGGCTTATCAGTTAAGTGTTTATAGAGTTGTAAAGGTCAATAACAATCAATAATCATAATTCTAACGTAGAGATGAGAACGCCTTTCGAATAATTGTGGGTTAAGGAATTAAACACAATTGTGAGTTTTGAGTTATGTATTATGAGTTAAAGGAATGGATATACTATCGCAAGACATAATGTATTTACCAGGTGTGGGGCCACATCGTAAGGAGATTCTGGGCAAAGAACTTGGAATCCATACCTATCGTGACCTGCTCGAATACTTCCCTTACAAATATGTTGACCGTACAAAGTTATATCTTATTTCAGAGCTTTCACAAGATATGCCGTTTGTGCAAATCAAAGGAAGAATCCTCAGTTTTGAGGAAGCTGAGATGGGAAAACGTAAGAAACGTATCGTTGCACACTTCACCGATGGACATGGTGTCTGTGATATCGTATGGTTTAATGGTACGAAGTATATCTATCAGAACTATCAAGTAAACAAGGAATATATTATCTTTGGTAAGCCTACCTTCTTCAATGGTAGATTTCAGTTTACGCATCCTGACATTGATGATGCGTCTCAGTTGCAACTCAATGACATGGGTATGCAACCCTTCTATGTCACAACAGAGAAGATGAAGAAGGCTGGTATCACTTCACGTGCTGTGGAGAAACTGACAAAGATGTTGATTAGTAAGCTTACTGAACCTTTAGAAGAGACACTTCCACCATTCATTACAACCCACTTGCATCTCATCTCACGGGATGCTGCTATGCGCAAGATTCATTACCCAAAGTCGGTTGATGACACCCAGCGCGCCCGTGTACGTCTGAAGTTTGAAGAACTCTTCTACGTGCAACTTAACATCCTTCGCTATGCCAGCGACCATCGTCGCAAATACCGAGGCTATATATTTAATAGGATTGGAGCACAGTTTAATTGGTTCTACTCCCATAACCTGCCTTTTGAACTTACTGGAGCACAGAAAAGAGTGATGCATGAGATACGTGCAGACATGGCAAGTGGACGACAGATGAACCGTTTGTTACAGGGCGATGTAGGCTCTGGCAAGACCCTTGTAGCGCTGATGTCTATGCTTATTGCTATCGACAACGGCTATCAGGCTTGTATGATGGCACCTACGGAGATACTTGCAGAACAACATCTCCAGACGATAAAAGAGTTTCTCAAGGGAATGAACTTGCGTGTTGAACTGTTGACGGGTATCGTGAAGGGGAAGAAACGACAAGAAGTATTGGACGGACTCATCGACGGTTCTATTAATATTGTTGTAGGAACGCACGCCATTATAGAGGATAAAGTGCAGTTCCAGCATCTCGGTATGGCTGTTGTCGACGAGCAACACCGCTTTGGTGTGGAGCAACGCGCAAAGCTATGGAGTAAGAGTGAGAATCCTCCACACGTATTGGTTATGACGGCTACGCCTATACCACGTACGCTTGCGATGACCATCTATGGCGACCTTGATGTCTCTATCATCGACGAGTTGCCACCAGGACGTAAGCCAATACAGACGATTCATAAGTATGATGACCAGATGGCGAGCCTTTATAGTGGTATAAGACAGCAGATTAACTTAGGGCGCCAAGTGTATATCGTCTATCCACTCATCAAGGAAAGCGAGCGTATGGACCTCAAAAACCTTGAGGATGGCTTTGAGGCTATGCAAGATATCTTCCCTGAATTCCAGCTAAGTAAGATTCATGGAAAGATGAAGGATAAGGAAAAAGAAGCCGAGATGCAGAAGTTTGTCAGTGGACAAACACAGATACTCGTTGCCACAACAGTGATAGAGGTAGGTGTAAACGTACCTAATGCCAGCGTAATGGTTATTCTCGATGCCCAGCGTTTTGGACTTTCTCAACTACATCAGTTGCGTGGTCGTGTTGGTCGTGGTGCTGAACAGAGTTATTGTATCCTTGTTACCAACCACAAACTAACCAAGGAAACCAGAAAACGTATTGATATTATGTGCGATACAAATGATGGTTTTGAAATAGCGGAAGCCGACCTCAAGTTGCGTGGACCTGGTGATTTGGAGGGTACACAGCAAAGTGGTATAGCCTTCGACCTTAAAATTGCCGATATTGCTCGTGATGGACAGATTGTTCAGATGGCACGAGAAGAGGCACAAAAGATTATCGACGACGACCCAACTTGTCAAAAAATAGAATATAACATGCTCTGGGAGAGACTTAAAGCGTTAAGAAAGACTAATATAAACTGGGCTGCTATTTCATAGAAAACTACACCATAAAATTGGCCTCAAACGCCCTGTTTTAGCGACTTGACATAAATCATGTGGAGGCGAAAATACGTATTATTCCTTTGTTAAACAGGCTAAAAAAATAGCTAAGGTGCAATTTATTCTATATTTTTTCGTTATCTTTGCGAAGTCTTTCGGTAAAAAGTTTCGTACTTTTATGAAGTTTATCAACGACTTAACCGATAGAAAGGGATATGAAAATCTGTCCCGTGCCGCAAGGCATCCGAGTGTAGAAATAAAATAACTTGATTATGACTTTTAAGAAAATAGTTAGGACTTTTGCTCTAACATCTCTCTTAACTTTGACAGCCCATTCAGCAAATGCCCAAGACTTGCTTGCCCGTCAAGCACCAATCGACCGCCGTGCTAAAGCATTAGACACAATGGTTATTAATCGTCTTCGCGAAGCTGAAGATATTGAAGAGCCATCATCTGAGCTCTATAATGATTGGAATAACAATTATGCACACCGTGGAGGTAACCTCCCAGATGTATACAAAATTGATCTTCGTGGCTTCCATATGCCAACACCAAGCCGTGTGATTACAAGTAACTTCGGACGCCGTTGGGGTCGTCGTCACCAAGGATTGGATATCAAAGTGTATATTGGCGATACTATTCGTGCAGCCTTCTCTGGTAAGGTTCGTGTAGTAAAATACGATGGAAACGGATATGGTAAGTATATTGTTATCCGTCATAATAACGGTCTTGAGACCATTTATGGCCACCTTTCAAAGCAAATAGTAAGTCCAAACCAGACTGTTCGTGCTGGTCAGCCTATCGGATTAGGTGGTAATACTGGTCGTTCTACAGGTTCTCACCTTCACTTCGAAACTCGTTTGGCAGGTGTAGCTTTGAATCCAGCACTCTTCTTCGACTTCGCTAACCAAGATGTTACTGGCGACTACTATGTATTCCATCGCAACACTGTAGCGCAAGAGTCTGAGCGTGCAACAGCCGTTCGTGGTACTTCTTCAAGCCTTGGTTACTCTCGTGAGAATATTCAAGGAAGAGGCAACCAAAGTTATAATTCACGTCAGGAGAGAAGTTACAACACTGATTTCTCAAGTCGTACACCACGTAATGAGGCAAGTGCTGATAACGGAAAGATTTTCTATCACAAGGTGGCTAATGGTGAAACCTTAGAAACGATAGCCAAACAGCATGGCATTAGTATCGATCAGTTGTGCCGTCAGAACCGCATAGGCAGATTGACACGAGTATCAGAGGGACAGCTACTCTCAATTACGAAGTAAACATTTAACCCATTATACAAACAGCTCCGATGGACATAGTCTATCGGAGCTGTTTTCGTTTATAGTCTTTTCTGTTTATAAGAACAAAAGGAAAGCGAATTAAGTCGGATATGGAGTAAACTCAAAGGGAGTTTTACTTCCCGAACACTTGATTCATTACATTAGCAGGTGGGCGCTGATTCTCCAGTTCGTTCTTCATAAAGTCCATATAAGGCGCTACATGCTCGAAGAACTGATAATACCCCTTGCAGAGATAGTTAAGTCCAGGATTGCCGTAACAATCGCGAATAAAACGATTCTTCGGACACTCTCCATGACAAGCAAACTGATACTTGCACTCCTTACACTGTTGTGGAAGAAGTCTATACTTCATCTTGGAAAAGTCCTTCTGTCGGTCGCTATTCATCATCTCATAAATGGTATGCTGTGACAAGTTGCCAAGTTTATGTTCTGGATAAACGAAGTGATCACACGAATAAACATCACCATTATACTCCATAACACCTGCATGACCGCACTCTTTTGCCATGGTACAAATACCTGGTGCAACGCCAACCCAATTCGCTAAAGTGGCATCAAAGAGCTGTATATAGTATTCGCCTACATCATGGTGTACCCACTCATCGAAGATGGTACAGAGGAAATTACCCCATTGTTCAGCCGTCACAGAGAAGTCGGTTAGCTCACCACCTTCCTGCATTCCTGGTGCTAAGGTCAGTCCATCTGTACGCTTTACAATACGCTCTACGATGGGTGTAAACTGTATATAACGGCAGCCAATCTCCTTGAAGAAGTGATAAAAGTCTAACGGATAGTCTGCATTAAAGTCGTTGACTACGGCGAGAGCATTCCACTCAACCCCATGTTTGTTCAATAAGTCTATACCTTTCATCACCTGATGAAAGGAAGGTTTACCCATTGCGTTGCGGCGATACTCGTCATGGAACTCTTGTGGACCATCAATAGAGACACCCACAAGGAAGTTATTTTCCTTGAAGAAACGACACCACTCATCGTTTAGTAGAATACCATTTGTCTGAATGCTATTGTCTATCTGGCGGCCACGAGCGTAATAACGCTGCAGTTCCAACGCACGACGATAGAACGAGATAGGACGCATTAGTGTCTCACCACCATGCCATGTGAAGAGGACTTGTGGCGTTGTCTGTGCCTCAATGTATTCCTTGATGAATTTCTCAAGTAACGCATCGGTAATAACATGATTCTTATTATCGTCATAAAGCTTACTCTTCTCCAAGTAATAACAATACTTACACCGCAGGTTACAAAGCGAACCAGCTGGTTTCAGCATGATATACATGGGATGACTAAAGGGAACAATGGTATTCATAATAATCTTGTTTCGGGTGGCAAAGGTAGTCAATTATTTACTAATGGCAAAACATTCCAGATGACTTATTAAGCCCTTGCCGGTCATTGACTCATGAACTCTCTTATAAGAGTAGATAAAAATGACTTCGTATAGTCGCATTTTGCAGGGTGTTTAGGGGCTAACACTAATGGTGTTTACCAACTGCACCACACGTGCTAAGCCTTAACACGATATGTGCGAAGCATCCGCACATCATGTGCGGAGCAATTACGCAGTAATAAAAAGCGGAAAGAAAACTTCATTCAGCATGTCATAATATGTCGTGATGGTAATAGAACTAACTGATAGAAGGTCTTGTTTACGGAATAAGAGAAATTAAAAAAAATGTTCCAAGACTATTGACCGCAAAAGGTTTTAGCCTTGGAACACGCCATATATAGTGTGAAACGAAATCTTACTTAGAGGTTGTCGTGTCTGGTTTAAAAGAGTCTGAGATTCCTTTACCTAATTTCTTAAAGAACTTCTTGCCATCGGCACCAATCTTACGGGTTACCTCTCCCATAGTCTTGGTTTCACGTTTAATCACCTTACCCATGCCACGTGAGAAAGTCTTAAAGCCGTCTCTAACCTCTGTTTCGCCAGACTCATTGTTGTCTGGTAGCGGTGCATAGGTTGAGTTATTACTATTTGCATTGCCATTGTTGGAAGTCTTAGGCTTTGATACATTAGAAGAATTCGCAGCCTTTGAATTGCGATTGGCTTGCTTCGCTGCAGCCTGCTTATTTGCTCTTACCATGCCTGGTGATGCTCCAGCAATACCACTATACTCTGTTTGTGCTGATACCGAAAGGCATAGCAGCAACAAAGCTACTAACATTTTAATTCTCATTCTTTCCATTTTCGTACGTTTTATTAGGTGAAGGGGACAGAGCATGAACTTACTCTAAACGTCCCCATAATAATACTACTTACTGATAAAACGATTTTATAGCGCAGAAATTGCAGCCCTTAACAATCAATAGGACGTATTAAGGGCATTTAAACCAAAGGAAGTCTACCTATTTTATTAAACTACGTACGGCAAACCATGCATGAAGGAGGACTGTTTGAATCAGTCCATAGTGCTTACACATCACATCAAAACGCTCACGGAGCGACTCTTTGTGATGAAGGGTTGTTTGTCCTTCTCGTACATAATTTGCTACAACGGCATGGATATTACGTAAAAGAAGTTGCTGACGTTCGCCCTCTTTCATGACACGTATACACCAATCGACATCTGCTGAATAGCGATAAGTTGTATCATATAATAGTGAACGAGCGATGTCTAAGCGAGCATAAAATGCTTGATGGCATACTAACATACCATAACGGAAAGAACGCCATGTGAGTCGTTCTGATGGACTTAGCCTGCGGTGGCTAATAAAGTTGCCCTTTTCGTCAATGATGTCTGTATCGCCAAAGAGGACGGCAGGGAGTTCCTCGCCATCTCCAACAACAGCAGCAAGTACCACCTTGTCTAATGTATCGGGATTAGGGAAGCGGTCACCTGCATTCAGGAAGACAATATAATCGCCGGTAGCCTGTTGTAAGCCTTTATTCATTGCGTCATAAAGTCCTTCGTCTGGCTCGCTTTGAATACGTACGACATGCTCATTTTCAGCCTCGTCAGACAGCTGCTGATAGGCTTTGGCAATCTCTAAAGTGTTGTCTGTTGAGGCTCCATCAATGATGATATGCTCCACATGAGGATAGTCCTGCATGAGCACACTGTCAAGTGTCGGTTGCAGAACCGAAGCTGCATTATAGGTTATAGTGACTACTGAAAATGTGATCATAATCGGAAATTCTTATAGGCGAGTGCCTCATTATATACTTCAAGATATTGCATTGCGACACTACGTTGTGAATAACAGCGCAGTACTTTCCCAACAGCTGCTTCTGAAAGGGCTGTGTAGTCGGACTCATCAAGCACCCAGTGTATGCCCTTTGCAAGGTCGTCTGCATTGCGTTCTGCCGCTACATAGCCATTCTTACAATGGTCTATCATCTCTGGTATTCCTCCAACCTTAAAGCCTATCGAAGGTACACCACATGCCATTGCCTCCATAATAGTATTAGGGAGGTTCTCTGACAAGGAGGGTAAGACAAACACGTCGCAAGCATTATAGACATCAACTATCTGTTGGGTGTCATTAACATAACCCAACTCACAGACTTCAAAATCGAACTCCTCCCTAAGATCTTCTGCATGTCCTCCGAGTATAGCCACGGCAGTGTTGTCCACCATCTCTGGGTATTTCGTAGCCAATTGGTGGCATGCTTCGACAAGATAAGAAATACCCTTATTTACATTTGTTACTCGTTGTGAGGCGAAAAGGATTATCTTTTTATTCAAAGGGAGCCCTATCTTTATACGTGCCTGCTTGCTGTCGGCAGGATGGAAAACGTGTGTATCAATGGGATTAGGGATAGAACGCACCTGTTGACCAGCGAGAATAGCACTCTTGCGAGCCTCTTTTTCAAGCCACTTACTACATGTAACAAACATGACGTTACGCCCTTCAAGCATCTTCTTCTTACGTTCTAAGACTCGATGAGATAGGTCGTTTGTAGAGCCACCATTGGGTAGCAAGCGGCAATTACCACATGCCGACTGATAGCGTAGACAGTTTAATGTAATATGACAAATGCCTGTTGCAGGCCAAATATCATGCATTGTCCACACGACAGGCTTCCCACTGTCAAGAATCTTACGGATACCTTTCAGCGAGAGCATACCCTGATTAATCCAAGACAAGTGTATGATATCAGCCTCTTTGAACTCGCGTAGCTTCGTAATGTCCGTTCCTGTGTTTGCTAAGTCTATCTCAAAGAGGTGGTTTCGAGAGAAATGAAGGTTCCAATATACGCAGAAACGCTCCCATAACAAGTTCCATTGGTTACGCCATTCGTGCCCAAGACTGACCACAGTGATGTCATCTGTCAGTTTATCTCGTACTAACATCTTTGCCTTCACTCCGTTATTATTCAGAGCATCTTTGAGTCGGTTGGCTGCAACAGCAGCACCACCTGTTTTCTCACTGGTATTTACAATCAGTATTCTCATTGATATATCATTTGCAGCAAAGTTACAAGAAAACAGATAAAAAGCCAAGAAAAGTGACTAAATATTGATTGTTTGCGCACACAAAGGGTTGATATGTATCAAGAAAAGATAGTCTTCAATATAAAAGTCAATGTAAATGTTGCACAATACTTGAAAACATTCTAACTTTGCATTGTCAAAAGGTTAATAGATTGTTTAGGTTAGTAGTAATAGATTTAGGTTTTTAGTTATTTTATTAAGGTAAAAGTTTAACGATTGATCAAGGATGACAAAGGTGACCGTGAGGTTCCCTTTCATTTGAAAAGATTTCTTAGTTAAACATACTAATAACGCCGAAGCTCGTTGAGAGTCTCGGCGTTTTTCTTCTTTAAACATTGCCCTTTGGACATTGAACTTTACCCTTTGAACATTGAACTTTACCCTTTGAACATTGAACTTTGAGTTTTGAACTTTGTCTTTAGGCATCATCAGTAATCATAATTAAGCCCTTTGAACATTGAACTTTACCCTTTGAACATTGAACTTTGAGTCTTGAACTTTGTCTTTACGCGTCATCGGTAATCATAATTATGAATTTTGAATTATGAATTCTGAATTAAACCCAATCATAATTATGAATTTTGAATTATGAATTCTGAATTAATTCTCCTCGTTTTCCAGCATAAGAAGAGCCGACACTCATTAGGAGTATCGGCTCTTCTACGTTAGTATGTTATGAAAAATTTGAGAGAATTGAGACTTCACAGCCTCGAGTTGTTTTACTTAAAATGATTATTTTATAGAGAAAGCATAGAAATTGTCTTACTTTGTGATGGTTGATACAGGTGACTGTATCTTATGTTGTAAGGTGTCGCTCACTACCGAGTCGGCCTTAGCAACAGATGGACCCTCCTGAGGTTTGTTAACAGCTGCAGTGTTTGGGCTTACCTGATGAGCATCATCATCAGAGAAAGCAACCTGCATTGCATTACCTAAGGTAAGGAAGATTGCTACCACAGCAGCTGCCTTGAAGAGTGGCATAAGACGGTGGCGCATTGTTATTACACGAGCCTTTACTGGCTCGTCTTCCTGTATTAGTCCGAGGATTCTCTGGTCAAAGTCATCGCCCAAGACGTCCATCTCCTTCTCATTCTGCTCGTAAACGAACAGAGAACGATAAGGCAGCAACGCAGTTGGGATGTCCTCCTGTGAGAAGAACATACGCAAGATTTCCTCTTCTTGGAGAGAAGTCTCGCAACGCCAGTAGCGTTCCAGTAATTGTTCGATGTACTTATAATCCATAATTGTCTAATTTCAAGTATTTTTGTTTGACCGTTTGGCGAGCTCTAAAGATGTTTACCTTCACTTGCTCTTCGCTGATTTCGAGTATTTCAGCAATCTCTTTGTATGACTTTCCTTCAAAATCTCTTAGCTGCATGCAGCTTCGTTGTTTCTCTGGGAGAGCATCTACAATCTGTTTAACGAGACTGATTTTGTCCTCTTCAATCATTCGGTCTTGAGGATTAGATGAAGCGAGAGGCTCAGCTACTTTCACATCTTCCAAAGAATCATTGTTGTTTTCCTTCTTTTTGATGCGGTCGAGCGAAAGGTTTCGACATACGGTGAGGCTAAATGCTTCGATAGAATCGATGTTTTCCCACTCGTATCGGCGGTTCCAGACCTTTATCAGTGTGTCCTGAACGATGTCCTCAGCCTCAGCTCTGTTGAGCGTGATACGGAGTGCAAGCCGGAAGAGTTCATTCTTCAACGGCAACACATCGTTACGGAAACTGACTTTTTTCATCTTCTCTCTGTTTAAATGACGCTTATCTATGGGGGAAAGTTACAAGCATGGGAAAAAAATGCTGTTATTTAACTTTCATTAAGATGTTAGCTATTGTTTTTTGTTGCTTATTATTGCTCTTTTATTTGGCTTTGGGGCTTATTATAAGGGCCTTATAGCGCTCTAACTTATATGATGTTAAAGGATTTTTTTTCATGAAAAGAAATATTTTTCTTCATGAAAAGAAATATTTTTTTTCATGAAAATAAATTCTTCTTTTCGTGAAAATAATTCCGAAATAACGCCCTTTATATTCTTCATCTCTATGCTTTACACATCTTGGTTGTGCTGTTTATCAGTCTTAAACATCATCTTTACACTTCCACTCTTTCGTCTTTCTTATCCAATAACTCCATCAAACTTATCCAATAATTCCATCAAACTCAGTAATCATAATTATGAATTATGAATTATGAATTTTGAATTAATAATAGTAATCATAATTATGAATTGTGAATTATGAATTATGAATTAAAAGAGCTTCTGCCACTTTCAAGTCGAATGGAGTTGTAATCTTAATGTTCTCACGATTTCCTTCCACCATTGTTACCACTTGTCCGAGTCGTTCAACAACGCTCGCATCATCGGTAAAATCGGTACTTTCTTCTTGTTCGTATGCCTGTTTGATAAGCTGAATGTCGAAGACCTGTGGCGTTTGTACGGCTTTATAATTGCTACGCTGTACGTTTCTTCCGCTTGGAGAGTCACCGATAAAACGCAGAGTGTCAGTAACTGGTAATACAGGAATGACCGCTTTTGACGTCTGAGCAGTATCAAAACAACGTGCAATGGTCTCACAAGAGACGAAAGGACGCACCCCATCATGGATGCCAACAAGTCCAACAGCATCTGTAGGAATCATCGAAATACCATTCTTACATGACTGAAAGCGACTTGTACCACCATCAGCTAACTGGTACTCCTCATCGAAATGATACTGCTCACATAGTTCCTTCCAATATGTTTGTTGCTCTTTCGGTAAGACGAGGATAACTTTCAAATCCTTATCGTAGGCATGAAAGCGACTGATCGTGTGCATGAGGACAGGTTTCCCACCGACAGGAAGAAACTGTTTGGGTATGTCTGCTCCCATTCGCAATCCCTTTCCGCCAGCGACGATGATGGCATATTTTGATGTTTTAGACGTCACAATTCTATGCTATGAATATGGTTTATGAATTGAGAAGACGGTCGTAAATCATACCCTTCTTTATCTCTTCCACCTTCTCAGCAGGTAGGAAATAGCTTAGAAGCTGATATCCGTATGGGAAAGAAGCAGCAGGACCGGCACCAGTTGTTACGTTTCCGTCTTCCTGAACAAGTGCTCCTGTGTATTCAGCATCCTCACCTAAGTAGCTTTCCATACCTGGATAAATAGTTGCTTTCTTACCTTTCAACAAGCCAACAGATGCCAATACCAATGGAGCAGCACAGATAGCAGCAACGCGTTTACCTTTTTCAAACTGCTCTTTGAGGGCTTTACGAACGCCTTCGTGCTCGTTCAAGTTTTTTGAACCGGGCATACCGCCAGGCAACATCAGTAAGTCTGCATCCGAGAAGTCGGTTATGTTCTCAAAAAGGAGGTCGGCTTTAACCACTACACCATGTGATGATTCAACGAGATTACTACCTGTAATACTAACCATCTTCACCTCTACGCCTCCACGTCGTAGGATATCGACAGGTGCCAAAGCCTCAACTTCTTCAAAGCCATTAGCGAGAAACTCATATACCTTAGCCATAATTATTTTGTTTTTACGTAATAAATCCAATTAAAATCTTTACTTTTGCAAATGAATAGTGTCTGCAAATATACTAAATATTCATGGTATTGTGTGGCTTGTAAGACTAAAAGAATTAAAAAAGGCATGTTTTTATGGCAGAAAAGAAACTTAGTTTTGCTATCTTCGGCAATGCTTCTAAAGCTTTTGACTCGCTTCAGATAACAGAAATCTTAGACTATCTGAGGGAGCATGAAGCTGATGTATATATTGAACAGAACTTTTATAATAGCCTACAAAAAGAACTTAAGAAGTCGATTTCTATAGCGGGTGTATTCGAGGGGGTAAACTTTGATGTCGATTATGTCATTTCCTTAGGTGGCGATGGTACTTTTCTAAAGGCAGCAAGTAAGGTTGGTCCCAAGCAAATACCTATCATTGGCGTGAATATGGGACGGTTAGGTTTCCTCGCAAATGTTGCTCCAGAAGAAATTAAAGACGTACTCAATAATGTCTTTGAAGGAAGATATGAGATCGAGGAGCGTGCTGTTATCCAACTTGAAGCAGACGGGAAAGCTCTCGAGAACTGCCCTTTTGCCTTGAACGATATTGCAATTTTGAAACGTGATAATGCTGCGATGATATCGATAAAGGCAAGTGTTAATGGCGAATTTTTGGTAACTTATTTGGCTGACGGACTTGTTATCAGTACGCCAACAGGCTCAACAGCTTACTCATTGTCGGTTGGTGGTCCGATTATCGTACCTCAATCAGGCATTTTAAGTATGACTCCTGTAGCCCCACATAGTCTGAATATTCGTCCAATCGTTATCAGTGATGAGGCTGAGATAAAGTTGGAAGTAAAGAGTCGAAGCCACAACTTCCTTGCAGCTGTAGACGGACGGTCAGAGAAACTCAGCGAGGGAGTAACGCTAACGATAAAGAAGGCACCGCATAAGGTGCGTATCGTGAAGGTCTATGGGCAGCGTTTCTTCTCAACACTACGTGAGAAGTTGATGTGGGGAGCTGATACACGCCAGTTTTAGGAAGGCTGATTGTTGGCGAGAAAGGCAGTGAATAGCTTACCATACAGTTTAGTTTTCCTATTCAAACCATCCTTATTAGCTATGCTAACCCAGCTGAAAAGTCTATCATTCCCACACCTTCAATAAAATTAAAAATAAAAGGTAATAATGCTAAGCAAGATAAAGAACCTCTTTCAAATCCCTGAAACGCGTTACACAAGCAAGGAGATATTCCGCTGGTTGTGGAATGCTTGGCGTGGTAATCGTAAGCAGGCGATACTGAATGCTTTGATAGGTATTCTCAGTGTAGTCGTTTCTTTGGCAACAGTATGGGCTGTTCAACATGCCATTGATGTGGCTTCTCATGTCATAGAGGGCAGTATTTATACCGCAGTGAGCATCATGGGAGCGTTGATACTCTGCGATTTCGCGTTGAGTATAGCCTCTGTGTGGGTAAAGAACCTGTTAGGTATCAAGGCACAGAACCGTATGCAACAGCGCATGCTCGACCGTATTCTACGTTCGGAGTGGCACGGAAAAGAGCGTCATCACAGTGGTGACGTACTTAATCGACTGGAATTTGATGTTGCCAATGTGGTAAGTTTCCTCACCGAGACGATACCAAGTTCAGTCTCAACATTGGCTATGTTCCTCGGTGCTTTCTTCTATTTGATGTCGATGGACTGGCGTCTTGCTATTATCATTGTCGTTATGATTCCGCTGTTTGTCCTCATCAGCAAGGTGTATGTACGTCAGATGAGACGACTGACACGTGAAGTTCGCGACTCAGACTCAAAGGTTCAGAGTGTTTTGCAAGAAACGATTCAGCACAGAATGCTCATCAAGACACTTGAAAGTGACGAGATGATTGTTGGAAAGTTAGAGGGAACACAACACGAGTTGCGTCGTAAGGTAGTGCGAAGAACAAAGTTTTCTGTATTCTCAAACCTTGTTTTGAACTTTGGGTTTGCCTTTGGTTATCTTGTTGCTTTCACGTGGGCAGCCCTCCGCATGTCGGCTCATTCGCTGACTTTTGGTGGTATGACAGCCTTTTTACAGTTGGTAAATAAGATTCAAAATCCTGCTCGTCAATTAACGAAATTGGTACCTGCTTTTGTCTCAGTATTCACTGCTGCCGAGCGACTAATGGAGTTAGAGGAGAATCCTTTAGAGGAACAAGGCGAGCCGATAGAGGTGGCAGGACCTTGTGGTATTCGTTTGAATCATGTCGACTATCGTTATGATGATGCCGAACGAGAGATATTGAAGGATCTTGACTTCGATTTCTACCCAGGCTCTTGTACGGCTATTCTTGGTGAGACAGGTGCTGGTAAGACAACACTTGTACGTATGCTCCTTGCCTTGATGAAGCCTAATAAGGGCTCTGTAGAGATTTATAACGAAAAAGAAAGCAGAGAGTTGACACCGCTCATGCGTACCAATTTTGTCTATGTCCCTCAAGGTAACACACTTCTTAGTGGCACAATCCGTGAGAACCTACTACTCGGTAAGGTCGATGCAACGGAAGAAGAGATGATTGCTGTATTAAAGAAGAGCTGTGCTGACTTTGTTTTCCATCTTCCTTTAGGACTCGATACCCTCTGTTCAGAGCAGGGAGGAGGACTCAGTGAAGGACAGGCACAACGCATTGCCATAGCTCGTTCGTTACTGCGTGACCGTAGTATCATGATATTTGATGAGGCAACGTCAGCCCTTGACCCACAGACAGAGCGCGACCTCTTGAAGAATATACTCTCCAATCACGATAAAACGGTGATTTTTATCACCCATCGTCCAGCTGTTGTTGACTATTGCGACCAGACGTTGACCATAGAAAAAATACAATAATGTATTTGCGTTATTCAAAATAAGGTCGTATATTTGCAACATGACTGAAAACTGAAAGGAGAGCTAAAAACTGCAAATTCCAATCTTATTAGTGGAAGGAAGATAAAGAAAATAGAATAAAATTAGATATGAAAAGAATTCTTTTAGCTGTTGTCAGTGTATTTCTTATGTCCGCATCAGTGGCTTTTGCACAGACAACAAACGTTGAACCAACTAAGGATTTAGATGCTAAGTATGCCACGAACATGCTCAAGCCGGGTACTCGTGCGCCTGAGTTTAAGTTGAAGACATACGATGCTAAGGAAATAAAGTTGAGTCAGTATCGTGGTAGTTACGTGGTATTGGATTTCTGGGCAAGCTGGTGTCCAGACTGTCGTCGTGACATTCCTGCCATGAAGGCGCTTTACGAGCAGTTCCGCGATTATGGAGTGCAGTTTGTTGGTATCTCTTTTGATACCGATCGCGAGGTTTGGGCACAGACTTATTGGGGCAAGTATCAGATGCACTGGACACAGGTGAGCGAACTAAAGAAGTTCAGAAAGAATACTGTTATCGACAAGTTGTATAAGATTGATTGGATTCCTTCAATGTATCTCATTGACCCAGAGGGCAAGATTGTCATGGGAACGGTGGAGATTAATAAGCTGAAAGCGAAGTTAGAGTCCCTTTCTCTGACTCCACAGGTTAGTAAGACAGAGGTGCTCCCAACCTTTGAAGGTGGTCAGGAGGCTATAAATAACTATTTTGCACAGAGTCAGCGTCGCAGTATTCAGTCATTCCGTTCAAAGGTACAGGCTGAGATGACCGTTGTTTTCAATGTTGAGATGGATGGCACTGTTACTGGTGCTCGTGTCGTTGACGTAAAGAATGTGAAGGGCACAAGCAAGCACTTTATGAAGATGGATGCTGAAAAACAGAAGCGTGTGTTGGACAACTGTGTGGAATATTACAAAGAGCAGGCAGTTCGTCTTACGAACAATATGCCTAAGTGGAACCCTGCTATGCAGAATGACCGCCCTGTAAAGAGTAAGACAACAGTAAATATTCTCTTCCAGTAAGAGACGGATTAGACAACAATTAAGTTATCAATAAGATGTACAAGGCTGTCCTAACGAGGGCAGCCTTGTGTTTTTTATCCTTTGAAAAGCGCTCTTTTTGAATCCGCCTCCGCATCATCACCCATCGTGTTAGTACTCCGCACCATTGGTGCTTACCCTCCGCACGCTATGTGCTAAGCACTAACACGTATAGAAGAGATGGGTAAGACGAACTTTTATTGACCAATGTTTGGAAACAAGAATATTAATGCTTACTTTTGTGAAAAGTACATAAAGGAAAGGTTATAGTTGATAGTTGCACTGTTTTATAGTGTCTTACGTTCCGATATAGTTAGTAGGATAGATTGATAGCGGTTGACTTTTTATTTTTTTAGAAGGATGAATAAGTTATTATGGTTATGTGGTATAATTGCCTTTGCAGTCGTCAGTTGTACAGAAGGTAATCGAGGTAGTATCAAGAAAAAGGATACACTCAGTGCGTATGACTCCGTTCTTATTGGACGTGATCCCGGCTATAGTTGCGGTCGTACGGAGGTTTATTGGATGTTATATAAGAATGGAAGTGTAACGAAATGTACGCGATCAATATTTGTATCTGACGATGGTAAAGACACTGTCAGAACTGTTCGTTTTAGTGATGATAGTGCTCATCGTGTACAAGAACTTGTTGATGATATGTTCGTCAAGGGTACTGTAAAGGACATTGTGGCGGTAAAAGGTAACGAACATTGCAGTGATATGGGTGGTCTATACATCTATATTTACTATCATGGAAAGACCGTTCGATATGAATATGACTGGGGACAAACAGGTGTAAAATACTCTTCCGAGTTCGATGAACTTATGAATCTATTAAAGGTGCATGATGCTGAATAGGGAGAAAGACGTATAAAAGCAGCGAGAAGAGCATTAGGACTTTCTCATTGTTGTGTCTATATACAAGTTATGCATCCTCTTTATGCTCAATAGATTAGGTTAATTTGGATAAAAATAATAGTAGGCTGTGAAAGTTTCTTTGAATTATTTGTGATTATCCGATAAAAAATGTACTTTTGTGTTCAGTAAGTTAAAACTCTAAAAGGAGGATGAAGAGAGCCTAAAATTATATAGTGTAACGAACTTTTAGATCGCTTTTTAAAATATAAAGACAATCTTAATCATTAACTATTAACGATAAAGTAATTATGAGAACTCTGCTATTATGTGTTATTGCGTTGTGCTCTCAGGTGATGAGTATGACTGCTCAGGTGACAGGAAGAATAGAGTATCCTCACCGTGCTGACTATGAAGATCAGGTCGTGTTGCCTGTGGATGACAAGGGACTGGTCATTCAGTCGTTTGCTAAGGACAGCAAAGAGGGTAAGCGTTACTTCAAGACAGAATTTTATTCAACCGCAATGAAGCTGATAAGTACCGATTCAATATTGATTGATAAGGGTATGTATTTCTATTCAGATGTGGTTGAGAGTGGTGTGCTTTATACTGTTTTGCGTCAGAAGGATGGTTCGTTTATGATCGTTGCTTTCAATCCTGCAACACATAGAATAACCACAACGGATGGTGAATACACCCGTAAAGGGTCGATGAGAAATCTCGTTATTGCGAATGGATCAGTCGTTTTCAGTTCAACACAGAAGAAATTAGACCGCATTGGTATCATTGATTTGAAGACGGGTAATTGCCGATTTACCGATATCCACTTCCCAAAAGTGAAGGATAAGAATATCTTTGTGCTTGAAAATACCGTGATAGACAATACTATCTATGCGTTGGTAGGAGTAGAGACCGATGTCTATCTGCTTCGTCTGGATATGCAGGGCAATCAGTTAGGAGCAAACAATCTCACTGCTGATATTGCTGAACGAATCATCTCGGCATCAGTCTCAAAGGCAGGAAATAAGTTCTTTGTTACAGGAACTTACTCTAAGTCGAAGAAAGGTGGGGCGGAAGGTATTTTCTTCTCAGAGCTGAAAGACGATAGGTTTAATAATATCAAGTTCTACAACTTCTTAAAGTTGAAGAACTTTACGGAGTATATGAGCGACCGTAAGCAAGCAAAGATTGAACGCAGAAAGGAAAAGGCAGAGAAGGCTGGTAAGGAGTATTCGCTGAAGTATTTGATGGCTTCTCATCGTATTATGACGGATGGTAAGGATTACTTCTATCTTGGTGAGGCTTACTATCCTGTTTATCGTACGACTTGGATTGGTAATACAATGATTACAACCTTCGCAGGTTATAACTATACACACGCTGTTCTTGCAAAGTTTGATGTTGCAGGTAATCTGCTTTGGGACGAATGTTTCCCTATGGAGCCACGCCTTATGCCGATGTATGTGAAACATTTTGTTTCTGCAAGTATGAAGGGGAATAATGTGAATCTTCTCTTTACAGATAAGAACAGACTGGTATCTAAACTCTTTAGAAATGCGGATGGAAATGTGATTCAAGACCGTACGTCGGAGATTATAGAAACGGATAATGAAGACGAAGACGTTAAGAAGATGCGTTACTCTAACTCTCAGCACTGGTATGGAGATAACTTCCTCGTCTATGGAACGCAGGTGGTGAAGAATACTAAGACTGGTGAACGCCGTAAAGTGTTTGCTGTTACAAAGTACACTATAAAATAATTGAGCTATGAAGATGATGAGATATATTGATAAATTCCGTCTCTATCAATGGCTTTTACTGCTTGGTTGTCTGCTTTGTGTTCCGCATAGTGCACAGGCACAGGCGTGGGACGGAGAAGGAGATATTAAAGTTTATGCAGGTTATGCCAATGTTGGAGGGAGGTCTGGTATAGAGTTGGGCAGCGATTATGCGCTTAGCGACTACGTTTCAGTAGGCGGACAGCTAACTTATGTCAACGTGAAGGACTATGACGAAGGACGTGATAGAGCCTTTATGGGGTATGATTTCAGCTTGACGGGTAACTATCATTGGGCTGAAGTACTGAAACTACCATCCGTACTGGATATTTATAGTGGTGTTTCCGTCGGCTTGCGAACAGCTGGTTTGCAGGCAGGTGTACGCTATAACTTTAGTGAGACATTCGGACTTTATGGGCAGGTGCGACAGAATCTCTTCAAGACTTTTGGCGATGATGTGGAACATGGGCGCGTCTATCAAGGCAAAACAGCTCTCTCTGTGGGTCTGACAGTAACGTTCTGATTTAGTGAATAGAAACAACAAAGACTATCGGGAACTCCGATAGTCTTTGTTGTTTAGTGTGAAGTTTATATTCGTTTTGGCTTTTATTCGACGTTTTAAAGTTAGAAACTGAGCACCATTGCTTGTCGTTGTACCAAAGGAATGTTCTTTGTGAGGTCTACAGTAGCACCTGTAAGGACATCGGTTGCAGTGGTATGTGAACCAATTACTTCGGCATAGTGGGCTACATCGACTTGGTTGTCAGCTTTCTTACCATTGAGGATAGTGAGGACCGTCTTGCCATTATGTTGACGAGCAAGTACATAAACGCCATGCTGAGGAATGAATTGTGTCTGAGAACCGTTGATGATTACATCGTTGTTCTGTCGCCAATGGAGTAGGCGGCTGGTCCAATCAAACATAGCATTCTCGGCTTTGGTACGACCTTCATTTGTGAACTTGTTGACCTTATCGCCAGGGAAACCACCAGGGAAGTCTTGTCGTACATTGCCATCTGTTTCCGTTTTCGTACCATTCATCAGAATCTCCGTACCATAATAGAGCTGTGGAATACGCTTCATTGTCAGCAAGAGAGCGTACGCCTGCTTTAAAGCCGTTGAATCCTTACCATTGCCAAGGTAGCGGTCAGTATCGTGATTCTCAATGAATGCCATCACAGAAGATGGGTCAGTATAGAGGTAATCATAGCAAAGAGAGTTGTAAATGCGGTTCCATCCCTTCCACCAATCATCTGTTTCCTCGTTCTTTGCCTGCGAAAGACGATCGAAAAAGGCGAAGTCCATCACTGTTTTTAGATTACTGTTAATGTCAGAGAGTTTGCTGTCTTTCTGCCAAGCAGCCGTGTAGGCAGGTTCTGTTACCCATGTTTCGCCAACGGTGTTGAAGTTGGGATATTCCTTGTTGAGCACCTTCATCCAATCAGCCATGGCTTGTCGGTCTGCGTAGGGATAAGTATCCATACGGATTCCATCGATACCTACGGTTTCAATCCACCAAATAGAATTCTGAATCAGATACTTAATAACGTGTGGATTACGCTGGTTGAGGTCGGGCATAGAGGGAACAAACCATCCGTCAACAGTCTCTTTCATATCCACTTTGCTGGCGTATGGGTCGAGGACAGGAGTAAGCTTGTAGCTTGTTTGGAGCCCATAGTTAGGACTGTTAAACCAATCCTTTGATGGATAGTCTTTGATTGTCTTGCCGTTTTCATCAATGCGTGTATGCTTAGCCCATGGATGATAGTCTCCGCAATGGTTGAAAATCATATCCATAACCACCTTTAATCCCTTCTTATGACATTCGTCAACGAGGGCTTTATACTCCTCATTCGTACCGAAGCGAGGGTCAACACGATAGTAATCAGTTGTAGCATAGCCGTGATAAGTACTGTGTTTGCCACCATCAGCAGGGCGATCATTCTCCAATACTGGTGTCAACCATAGGGCAGTAACACCAAGGTCAGTGAAGTAATCGAGGTGTTGGCGGAGTCCTTCAAGGTCGCCACCGTGTCGAAGACTTGGCTCATTGCGGTTGCATAGTTGGTCTTCCATCCCTTTGATTACATCGTTCTTTGGATTTCCATTAGCGAAACGATCGGGCATCAACATATATAAAACATCCGAGATATCGAAGCCTTTGCGGTCTGCTCCAGCCATCTCACGTGCCTTTAGTTGGAACTTCTTTGTTGTCTTTTTACCGTTCTTATTAGAGAAGGTAAGGGTTACCTCACCCGGTTTCGCACCTTTTAAGTTAAGATAAACAAGGAGATAATTAGGTGAATCGAGGCGTACAAGCGAGTCAATCTTTACATTAGGGTTGTCCGTTGTAACGTCTGCAAACTTGATATCTTTGCCATATATCATCAGTTGTAACGTTGGGTCCTGCATGTCAGCAAACCAGTTGGTAGGGTCAATGCGGGTAACGTTTGGTGTAGCTGTTCGATTATTGGCTTTCTTTTGAGCTGCCGTACTGTTCTGAGCGGTCATAGGAGATGATAAAAGAAGTAAGAATAAAAGAATCTTCCAAGTCTTTTGAAAGAGGGAAAGATTAGGTTCGTTCGTTAGTTGTCTGCGGTTCATTTTAGGTAATTTGTTTTGCTGTGGTATTGGGCTTATTAGCCTAATTAGCCTAATAGGGCCAATAAGCCCAATATCCTTAACAGCTATTAATAATCTGCTGAATGGTCAGCAATCCTCCTTTTTGGGGAGAAGTGGGGAAGGTTATAGCGACTTAATCATGCAAGATAAGGGCTGACTGGGCGTCAACCATCACCTCGCCACCTTCCATTTTGCCTAATCCAGCTTCGTTAATTTCACCATTAGCACATACAATCGTATACTGCCCCTTAGGGATGTTGACGGTGCGAAGTTCCTTGTTAGCATTGAGGATGACGTAGATGTTCTTCCACTTATCACCACCAGCATGGTCTTTTAGGCGGAAAGCAACTAAACAATCCTGTACAGGAAGGAACTCAAGATGCTTGCGAACGAGGTCGGCTTTGCCCAATCGGAAGGCTGGATGTGCCTTGCGAAGGTTGATGAGTCCACTGTAATAGTTGAATACCTGCGGATAAGTCTTGAGGTTATTCCAGTCGAGATGATTGATACTATCAGGTGAATTATACGAGTTATGCACCCCTTTCTTGTTGCGAAGCATCTCCTCACCAGAGAGCATGAAAGGTACACCCTGTGATGTGAAGATAGCCGTTTGGGCAAGTTCATTCAGACGAATCAGTTCATTCTCGTCATATTCAGCCTCTGGAATAGAAGCCTTCAGACGGTCAACAAGGCACAAGTCGTCGTGACAACTGACATAAGAAATCATCTGAGTAGGCTCAAGGGCATAAGGTTTCTTAGAATAGTTTACCTTTGAGTAGTCTACCTGTGGGTGCTCAATCATACCCGCAATACCTGCCTTCAAACTCTCTTCCAAGCCTGTAACGCCACCAAGGAAACCGGGCTTATGGTCGTCTGAGAAGGGTCCACGCAAGGCATCACGGATGTCATCAGAGAAGGCTGCAATGCCCGGCATCTGTGGAATAGCTGCCTTCATTGCCAACTTCTCATGTGGATAAGCACATGTACCAGCACTCCAACCCTCGCCATAGACAAATATCTCTGGATCAATAGCATTGAGTTCACGACGGATATCATTCATGGTTTGAATGTCATGTACCCCCATAAGGTCTACACGGAAACCGTCAATATGATATTCATTTACCCAATACTTCATTGATTCCAGCATATACTCGCGCATCAAAGGACGCTCACTTGCCGTCTCATTGCCACACCCTGTGCCATCTGAAGGAGTACCATCAGCCTTGTATCGGTAGTAAGCCTTAGGGTAAGTACGCTCAAAGTTGCTGTTTGTAAGGTCGAAAGTATGGTTGTAAACAACGTCGAGGATAACTCTGATACCCGCCTTGTGCAATGCTTGTACCATCTGCTTGAACTCCATAATACGGCGTGTAGGCAGGTTGGCATCGTATGAGTAGCTACCTTCTGGTACGTTATAGTTCAATGGGTCATAGCCCCAATTATACTGTGGCACGTCCGGTTTGGATTCATCTATCGAAGCAAAGTCGAACGAAGGGAGGATATGCACAGCGTTAATACCCAACTTCTTCAAGTGATCAATAGCCTTCTGCTCAGTTAAGGCAAGGTATTTACCCTTGTGCATCAAGCCCGATGAAGGATCAATAGAGAAGTCACGGTGGTGCAACTCATAGATAATGAGGTCTGCCGGACTCTTAGTTGGTACACGACGATCGCTTTCCCAGCCTGTTGGGTTGGTCTCTTTCATATCAACAATGGCACCGCGTCCGCCATTACAGCCGACCGCTTTGGCAAAGACACCCGGTGTCTCGCCGTGTCCGATATCGAAAGTATAGAACTTACCTTTGAGGTCTCCCTTCACAGTAGCCGTCCAAGTATTGTCTCCACTCGGTGCAAGTTTCACCTTCTTATAGGCTTTTCCACCTCGTCCTGCCTCATAAAGGCGAAGCGTTGGCTTAGAAGGCGCGTTGAGGCGGAAGGTTGTTTCGCTCGGAGAATAAGACATCTCGTTGAATCGCTGTTGTGCAACAACGTTCTGCGAGAGTATGAAAGCAGCTACAGATGCTGCAAGGTTGTATTTTAATTTCATTGGGTTGTAGGTGTTGGGTGATGGGTGTTGAATGTTGGGTGATGATGAATAGGGGTGTAGGGGTTGGGGGTTGGGTGATGAATAATAGGTGTTGGGTGATGAATTTTAGGTGATGATGGGTTGTTATAATAATTTATAATAGCCATCATCACCTATTCTTTTTATCGACCCGCCTGATTGATAAGGTCTGTTATCTGCTCATTGAAAGACGCATTCTTCATCAAGTCTTCAATGCTGACGTGCATACGGTAACGCCAGTAATGCTTTGGATTAGACGGAACATTGATACGCTCGGCATTAGGGTCAGCCAAACGCAATTCCTCGTCAATACTCATCCAGTCCTGAATACCGAGGATACAGAGCATACTTGGCGATGTAAGGTGACGGCTAACGATGTCTCTTGCCAACCAACCTGGCAGTGGATGAGGTGCTGGGCCACCACGATGTAACATGCTATTGAAGTAATCCTGCGCACGTTCCCAGTCTTCATCCCACCACTGACGCAGGGTAGCCATGTCATGAGTAGAGATGGTGCTAACGCTGCGGTAAGGGTTCTCACTGAGATAGCCAAAGCGCACCTTCGGGTTCTTAGGCATACTCTGAATCTCAAGACTGAGGATGCGTAGCTCATTCATCACCCATGCCACGCAATCAGGAACCATTCCCAAGTCCTCTGCACAGACAAGCATACGAGTTGCATTAACCAACTTTGGCAGTTTCTTCATAGCTTCCTGATACCAGAACTGGTTGTTACGACGATAGTAGTAATCGTTGTAAAGCTTATTGAATATAGCCTTATCGCTATCGTAGAGACTCTCGTAAATGAAGTCGAACTGTACGCAGATACGTGGGTGGAAACGGTTTGGATCCTTATGGTCACGAACGAAAAGTACATTACTAATCAGTGCATAGAGTCCGTCACGCAGCCAGATGTCAACATCAGAGTTCTTACCAGCAAAGGCCTTCTCAACCTTTCGCTGTGTGTCATACGCTGGACGCATCTTGTATCTGTCGCCCCATACGTGTTCCACATACTTCTGTCTTACCTCGTCGGCATGCTCACGGAAGATGCGGTCGAGTACCCAATCAGCAATGAATGGCTCGGTGAAGAGTTCTTCCTGCCAGTGTAGACCGTAGCCTTCAATCTCCTCACGAGTCATACCAAGTGATGGAGCGAACTGACCGAGCAGTCCGTGTACTGAATGAATAGGAATCTCCCAGATACGGAAGAAGCCGAGTACGTGGTCGATACGATAAGCATCAAAGTACTGTGCCATGTTCTGGAAGCGGTTTACCCACCACTGACAACCATCCTTTATCATCTCGTCCCAGTTGTAAGTAGGGAACCCCCAGTTCTGACCATTCACTGAGAAGTCATCAGGTGGAGCACCCGCCTGCCCGTTAAGGTTGAAGTAACGTGGTTCTGTCCATACGTCACAGCCATAGCGGTTGACACCAATAGGGATGTCACCCTTGAGGATTATCTTATGAGCCTGTGCATATTCGTGTACCGCTTTCAGCTGACTACTCAATACGAACTGTACGTAATAGAAGAAAGCTACTTCCTTGTAAGCCTTGTTCTTAGGGTTAGACAATGCCTTGCGGTCGGCCTCATCCCATTGTTTATGGTCTGGCCAATGAGAGAAATCGGCTGTCCCGAACTTGTCTCTCATATAAGAATACTGTGCGTAAGGCACAAGCCAACTCTCTGTCTCAGCAAAGAATTTCTTGAAAGCACTGCTTTCGAGTACCTTTTCACCCTCTTGTTCAAAGAGCAGACGGAGATATTCTGTCTTTGCATCGTTCACACGCTCATAGTCAATCTGTGGCAGTGCGTTAAGCTCTTTACGTAGTTTCTCGAACTTCTCACTCTGCTTCTTGTCCTTCAGTGCAGGTAATGCTGTAAGGTCAGCATACTGTGGGTGGAGGGCAAAGATAGAAATACAGCTATATGGATAAGAGTCTGTCCAAGTGTGAGTGATAGTTGTGTCGTTGATAGGAAGTATCTGCAGCGCACGCTGGTTGGTCATACTCACCCAGTCAACCATCTTTTTTAGATCGCCAAAGTCACCGATACCGAAACTTGTCTCCGAACGAAGTGAGAACACAGGTACCAATGTTCCAGCAACACGAACAGCTGGAAGAGGGAAAGAAGCCTCTGTCAACTCATAGACAACGACGTCGCCTTCATCCATTGTTGGCAATAGTAAGGTGCGGTTGTCGCTATATTCCCAAACAAGATTCTCATTGCTATCATTGCTTTTGATGAAGAATTTCACTTCAAGTTGGTCGCCAGCAAGTTTTGTAGCATCTAAGGTATAGCTCCACTCGTTGATATTATGCTGTACCATCTTCAGTGCCTTCTTCACGTTCCAAGCACCTAATGCAGGCTCAGCACCTACGAGATAAAGTTCATCCGTTGCACCTAACTGTGGTGCACGCACCTTCAGTGTGACAGCTTTGTTGTAGTTATTGAGTTTACCCTTCGCTAACTTCTTACCCGCAACACAATCGGTGATAGCAGAAGTATAGAGATAAGCATTGTCCGGAATGTCACTCCAATGGTCGTAAACACGATAATTAAGACTGCGTTCTGTATCAATATCTAATCGGTGATTGATTACGCCCCATTCTTTTCGCTGTTCATTATTACCACAGAGAATGCTGTAGAAATAATCGATATGCGTTCCTGGCTTTGCATCCTTCTTCACTTCCACCTCCCAGTGGTAGCCGTCAGATGTGCGCATTCTGTACTGTGAGGCCTCTACAGCCCCCTTGTGTTGACCTGTAATAATATTCAAGACAAGGTCTTGTCCGTAATAGGTCTGGTAGTCTATGTGAAACTGTATGTTCATAGAGTTGGGTAGTTATTTTGCCTCAAAGATAATAATATTAATTAGAAAAAGCAATACCCTTTTACATGATTTATATCAATTTATATGCAATCGTTTGCATAATGATAGATTGGTGATAATTCATGGCTAATGAACTAACGCTCTATAAGTATAAATAAAACCTTATTTTCGATGCTTTCTAACGCTACTTTGCTTTTGTGTTAGTGCTTAGCACCAATGGTGCGCACGCTCAACACCAATGGTGCGGGGCTGCAACACAGTCGTTAGAAACGGTAAACGAATTTTGGGTTTAGGACTATATGACTTGTAAACTGGGAATAGCAAGCTGATAAGAGGATGTTTGTTAGCTGATGTTAGCTATTTATTTGATATAGGAAAGAATGCTCTATTGAGATTGATTTCTCAGTGGTTTATCATGTCTTTTCATGGTGATAAATATTTATTTACGTGAGAAGAAATATTTATTTTCATGAAGAAAAATATTTTTTTTCATGAAAATAACTTGTTGGTGAGGGTAGAGTGGTAGTAAGTTGTTGGTAGAAAAGGTTTATTGAGTTGAGCGATAAGAGGTGTAAAAAGTGTTTGTAGAAAAGGAAAAAGGTGTACTGAAACGCTTTTCAGTACACCCTTAAATTCAGAGAGATTATAAAAAAGTTATGTTACCCTTGTTCTGCAGGACGGCGTACCTTTATAATTCCAACGGACATTGCACCGAGGAAGAGGGAAACACCTGCTACAATCATCATATTACTTTGTACGGAACCAACCATCTGAAGGAGTACTCCGCCAATAGCCGCAGCGATAATTTGTGGAATACAGATGGTACCGTTGAACAATCCGAGATAAGTTCCCAAGTGGCCATAGCCCTCGAGCGCATTTGTCACCAAGGTAAATGGCATTGCCAATATGGCTGCCCAAGCACATCCGATGAGGATGAATGGGATGAACATCACATATTGATTGTGGATGAAGGCTGCGAGGACAAAGCCTGCTGCACCTAAGATAAGTGAGAAGGAGTATGCGAGTTTGGTGTTCTTGAACTGTGGAAGAACCATTGCCCAAGCTACTGAACCAATCGCCTGAATGGCAAAGAGAATACCTACCCAGTTGCCTGCTTCCTGATATCCCTTTGTCATTGTTGCATCATGTGCAAGCATATCTACACCCCAACAGTTAGCTGCTACGGTTCCATTGGTGTAAGTCCACATATACATAAAGGCAAACCAGCAGAAGAACTGTACTAAACCTACTTTCCAGAAGGTAGGTGGTGCAATTTTTAATAAGGTGAAGACATTAGACTTTGAAGTATCATCTTTCTTCTCTACCGAATGGTATTCGGCATAAACCTTTGGTGGCATCTCCTTTACCTTGGCTGTGGTATAGATAACACAAAGGATGAGGATGGCTGCACCGATATAGAAAGAATAGACCACTGAGTCTGGAACAACACCCGATGGAGCTTGGTTAGAGATACCTAAGAAAGTGAAGAAGAATGGGAAGACATAGCCTGCGATAGAGCCTGCATTGCAGAGAAAACTCTGAATAGAGTAAGCGAGTGTCTTCTGTTTCTCGTTGACCATGTCTCCCACCAACATCTTAAAGGGTTGCATAGCCATATTGATACTTGTGTCGAGGAACATCAATGAGACAAGTCCAAATACCATCGCCGTTGAGACAGCCATACCTAAAGAGCCCGCATTCGGCAGCAGACACATCACGAGGACGGCAGCGGCTGCACCTACGAAGAGGTAAGGGATGCGACGTCCGAAGCGTGTCCACGTCATGTCAGAGAGTGTTCCTACAATCGGCTGTACGACAATACCCATCAATGGAGGGAGTATCCAGAAGTAACTAAGATTGTGAGGGTCAGCACCTAATGTCGCAAAAATGCGTGAGATGTTGGCACTCTGCAGCGCGTACGCAATCTGCACTCCAAAGAATCCAAAGCTGAGATTCCAAAGTTGCCAGAAGCTTAAGTTAGGTTTTTGTTTCATTGTTATATTAGTTTTTGTGCTCCTTAAGTCCCTCTGACGAGGGAATGGGAAGCTTGTGTTGTTTGTTTTCTTTTGAAGAGAGGACTATTAGGCTGATTGGGCTGATT
Source organism: Prevotella sp. ICM33 (assembly GCF_000517825.1). Taxonomy (NCBI): domain Bacteria; kingdom Pseudomonadati; phylum Bacteroidota; class Bacteroidia; order Bacteroidales; family Prevotellaceae; genus Prevotella; species Prevotella sp. ICM33. The sequence continues at coordinate 131,362 of NZ_JACD01000007.1, read as the reverse complement.
AGGCAAATAAGCCCAATATTCTCCTCCCTAAGCCCCTCTTGCGAGGGAGTGTGAAGCCTGTTTAGCCTTTTCTTTTTTAAGAGAGGGCTATTAGGCTAATTGGGCTAATTAGGCTTATTAGCCCAATAAAGTCCCCAGCACTCCCCTCCTTTGGAGGGGTTGGGGGAGGTTCCCTCACCTCGTTGTCCCTCTGATAATCAGTCTTGTCCTCACCACACGTTTCTCAATTCGATTCTTAGGAAGTCTTCCTTCCACTTGATCGATGAGAATACTCGCAGCCTCTTCACCCACGCGGACTCCTCTTTGTTCAACTGTTGTCAGCATTGGGTCGCAGGCAATGGCACGTTGTCCGTTAGTGAAACCACAGATAGAGACGTCTTCTGGCACACGGAAACCTAAGCGTTTGCAGGAGTAGAGAATACCGATAGCTGTGTCATCATTGACAGCAAAGAAGGCATCTGGTGGTTCTGGAAGTCGCATCACGCTTGGAGTGATAAGCTCAGCGTCTGCCCTATTGTCGCAATTCTTAATCAGTTGCTCGTTAGGGTGCATACCATTCTTCAGTAAGGCATCAAGATATCCGTTATAACGGTTCTTTGCGATTTGCATGGTTAGCGAAGTACCATAATAAGCAATACGCTTGCAACCTGTGTTTATAAGATGTGTGACGGCGGAAAAGGCCCCCATATAGTCATCAACAACCACTCGACTGGCATTTACACCCGTACTGATACGATCGTAGAAAACCAAAGGTACACCCTTATCTATGAGTGTTTGAAAATGGTTGTATTTGGTTGTATTCTTCGCTTGAGAAACGATGATGCCACAAACCTTACTCTCCGAAAATGCTCGACAGATTTTCACTTCGTCCTCATAGTTCTCTCGGCTCTGTGCAACCATAATTCGATAGCCACGTGAAGAAGCCTCTTCTTCGATGCCAGAAAGGATAGATGAGAAGTAGAAATGGTCAAGTTGCGGAATGATTACGCCGATAATCTTAATCGGTTGTACCTTACTTTTGCGCAGACTCTCTGCAAGGATGTTTGGGTAGAAGTTATGTTCTTGTGCATACTTCTTTATTGCCTCACGTTTTTCTGCAGATATACGAGGGCTATCTTTGAGCGCACGAGAAACAGTAGCGACCGAAACACCAAGGTCTCGGGCTATATCCTTCATTGTTATGTTGGTTGAGTCACTCATGCGATTTAGCTTTGTCTTTAGTCTGCTAATTGTTTTATTACGCAAATATACATATTTTCTATAACTTCTTTGACCTATATCAATTTATTTATCTCTTATTTATTTGTGCAATCGTTTGCATTGCTTAAAATACAAATTCAAAGCAAAAATAGTATAAAGTAGCTTAATCTCAACTAACTTTGCAGCAGAAAAAGCCTACAAAAAGGTATTAACCTATCTTTTGATTGAACTAAACGAATATTACTTTAATCAATTTATAAATTACTTTAACAATAACAAAGATGAAGCAGGTAAAATGCAAATTTCCTGTTAGGATATTGACTCTATTGTTGGGTCTATTCCTTTCAGTCAGTGCCTTTGCGCAGTCTACGATTACAGGACAGGTGAAGGATGCTACTGGTGAGCCAGTCATTGGTGCTTCTGTCCTTATCAATGGGACAAGTAATGGTACAGTGACCGACCTTGATGGTAACTTCTCTATCAGCGTACAGCCGGGTGCTACTTTGACAATCTCTTACATTGGTTTCCAGAAACAACAAGTAGCTGCAGCCAATGGTATGGTAATTACACTTCAGGAAGACCAAGCACAGCAGATGAATGAGGTTGTTGTTATTGGTTACGGTGCTGTTAAGAAGAGTGACCTTACGGGTTCTGTGACAGCCTTGAAACCTGATAGCAAGAATAAGGGTCTTGTTGTTAATGCACAGGATATGCTTGCTGGTAAGGTTGCCGGTGTGAGTGTAACGAGCGATGGTGGTACTCCTGGTGGCGGTGCTAACATTCGTATTCGTGGTGGTTCTTCTTTGAACGCATCTAACAATCCATTGATTGTGATTGATGGTGTGGCTATGGACCAGACAGGTATTAAGGGTGTAAGCAATCCTTTGGCACTTGTAAACCCACAGGATATTGAGTCTTTCAACGTTTTGAAGGATGCTTCTGCTACTGCAATCTATGGTTCTCGTGGTTCAAATGGTGTTATCATCATTACAACTAAGAAGGGACGTCGTGGTTTGCAGGTTTCTTATAATGGTAGCTTTACCGTTAGTAAGAATTCAAAGAATCTTGATGTGTTGTCTGCTGATGAGTATCGTAGCCTCATAGGAAACAAGTTTGGTACAGATCTTTATATCCTCGATGCTAATGGTAATCAAGTTCCAACAGCTTACTCACGCCTTGGTAAGGCTAATACTAACTGGCAGAACGAAATCTTCCGCACTGCTTTTAGCCACGACCATAACGTAGCCGTTTCTGGTCAAGTTGCTAACTGGTTGCCTTATCGTGTTAGTGCAGGTTACACAAATCAGCAGGGTATCATCAAGACTTCTAACTTTGAGCGTTTCACTGGAGCGTTGACATTGAGCCCTTCTTTCTTGAATGACCACTTGAAGGTTACGTTGAATGCTAAGGGAATGTGGACAAAGAATCGCTATGCTGATGGTGAGGCTATCAAGGCAGCACGTCAGTTTGACCCAACACAGCCAGTCTATGCGTCTGGTTATGATAACTTCGGTGGCTACTATCAGTGGCTTGATGATGGTACAGCGCTCAATGATAGCAGTTGGCCAAAGACCTATTATTCATTGGCAACAAAGAACCCTGTGTCTATTCTTAACCTAAAGAACGACCGTGCTATCAGCCGCGACTTCCTTGGTAGTGCCGATGTTGATTATAAAGTTCATGGCTTTGAAGACCTCCGTTTCCACGTTACTGCAGGTGTTGATGTTGCAAAGGGACGTCAGGTAACAGATGTTGATCCAGCCTCTCCACAGGCTATCTATTATGGTTCTTATGGATGGGAATCACAGTTGAAACGTAACATGCAGCTCTCTGCATACGCTCAGTACTACCACGATTTCAATGATAAAGCAAAGAATCACTTCGATATCATGGCTGGTTATGAGTGGGCACACTTCTGGCACAACACCAATAACGCTTATTGGAGTTACTATCCATCAACAAACGGTGATGCAACTCTTGCTGGCAAACAACGCAACTATGCACCTTATTACTATGCGACAGAGAACTATCTTGTATCCTTCTTCGGTCGTGCAAACTGGTCTTTGATGGATGGTCGTTATATGGTAACGGCAACCGTACGTAATGATGGTTCTTCACGTTTTAAGGAGCATTGGGCAACGTTCCCATCATTCGCTTTCGCATGGCGTATCAATGAAGAGAACCTTTTCAAGCAGATTGACTGGTTGTCAGACTTGAAACTTCGCCTTAGCTGGGGTATGACTGGTCAGCAGGAAGGTATCGGCGACTATAATTACTTTGCTATATACGAAATGAATAAAGGTACTGAATCTACCTATCCAATCGCTGGTGATGGTTCTTTGGCTCGTCCAAAGGCATACGATCCAAACTTGAAGTGGGAGACTACTACCTCTTATAACGTAGGACTTGATTGGGGTATTCTCAAGCAGCGCCTCACAGGTAGCATTGATTGGTACTATCGCAAGACCAACGACTTGCTCAACAATGCAACCGTACCAGCAGGTGCTAACTTCCGTAATCAGGTAATGAGCAACATTGGTTCTATGTATAATATGGGTGTTGAAACAAGTCTCCACTGGTTGGCAGTGAACGCTAAGGACTTCAACTGGACAATGGATTACAACTTCACCTATAACTATAATAAGATTACGAACCTTAATGGTGGTAGCGATCCAAACTATTTCGTACCAACAGGAGGTATCTCTGCTGGTACTGGTGGTAACATCCAGGCACAGCATGTAGGTAATGCAGTTAACTCTTTCCACGTATTCCAGCAGGCATATGATAAGAATGGCAAGCCGTTGGAGGGCGTAGTTGTCGACCGCAACAGCGATGGTAAGATTACCGATGCTGATAAGTACTACTACAAGGCACCTGCAGCACCAGTAACGATGGGCTTTGCTTCTCGTTTCGAGTATCGTAACTGGGACCTTGGTTTCGCACTCCGTGCAAGTCTTGGTAACTATGTTTACAATGATGCTTTTGCAAGTACTTCTAATATGTCTAACTCAGAAATATTTGTAAAGAGCAAGTTCCTCGTGAACCGTCCTACAGATGTAGTAGCAGACAACTGGTTGTCAACCGAGACTACATCTACTCAGACAGACTACTGGGTACAGAATGCTTCTTTCTTGAAGTTGGATAATGTAACCTTGGGTTATAGCTTCGCTAATCTTCTCAAGCAGGGTTCATGGAATGGTATTACTGGTCGTATTTATGGAACTGTGAATAACGTGTTCTGCCTTACTAAGTATAAAGGTCTCGACCCAGAGGTGTTCAATGGTATTGACAACAACCTCTATCCACGTCCAATCTCATTCATCTTGGGTTTGAACCTGAATTTCTAAATCTATAAAAGAGTAAAGACAATGAATACTAAATTCAAATATATATTCTCTACAGCAGCACTTTTGCTGTCAGTAGGGTTCACCTCTTGTACAGGCGATTTGGATGTAAAACCAATTGATCCAAACCTTAATACAAAGGAAAATACGTCGCCAGAAAGCGCATTCAATAAGTGCTATGCTCATATTGCTATGGCTGGTAACGGTGGAGCTAATGGTGACAGCGATGTTGATGGTATCGATGGTGGAACCAGTGGTTACGTACGTCAGCTATTCAATTCACAGGAGTTGACCACTGATGAGGCTATCTGCGCATGGGGTGATGAAGGTATTTCTAACATGAACTTCGATAGTTATGACGCTTCACATCCAATGTTGAAGGGTTTTTACTATCGTCTTTATGCGGGTATCACCTATTGCAATCAGTATCTTGCAGACTTCGGTGACTACAACGCAACGATGTCAGCAGAGGTTCGTTTCATCCGTGCTTTGAATTATTACTATCTCTTGGACGGATGGGGTAATGTTCCTTTCACAACAGCAATATCTTCTGCTAAGCCAGCTCGCATCCAGCGTGCAGACCTTTATAAGTGGCTTATTGATGAATTGAAGAATGAAGTTGAGCCTAATTTGAACGATGCAAGTCCTAAGACTTCAGCCACTACTGGTTATGGTCGTGTCGACAAAGCTGCTGCTTGGATGCTCTTGGCTCGTCTTTATATGAATGCTGAGGTTTATACAGGTACTGCTGATTGGGCTAATGCTAAGTTATATGCAAAGAAGGTTATTGACTCTCCTTATAAGCTCTATACCACCAAGAAGGGTCAGTGGAGTGCTTACCAGCAGCTCTTTATGGGCGATAATGGTGAGAATGGTGCTTCTGTTGAGGCTATCTTCCCTATCCTTCAGGATGGTTTGAAGACTACTTCATATGGTACAACCCTCTACCTTATGGCTGGTTCTAACGATAACAGCGAGCATATCAAGAGTGCTACCGTTGCAGGTAATAATACTACTGGTGGTTGGGCTGGTAACCGTATGCGTCCAGACCTCGTATTGAAATTCTTCCCAAATAACGATGCTCCTAATGTTGCTGCATACGCTATGCCAGCAGCAGCTGATGACGATCGTGCCCTCTTCGATGGTGAAGGTCGTAATGTAAGCAATGGTGACGATGAGAAGGGTGTAAAGGTATTTACCAACGGATTCTCTGTTTGTAAGTTTAATAACTTCAAGACGGACGGCAGTGCAGGTCATAACTCACTCTTCCCAGATGCCGACTTCTTCCTTATGCGTGCTGCTGAGGCTTACTTGATGTATGCTGAAGCAGATGCACGTCAGAACAATGGAACGACAACTGCACAGGGAACTGCTTATATCAATGCGCTCCGTACGCGTGCTAATGCTACTACTCAGACAGCTTACTCACTCCGTCAGATTTGTGACGAGTGGAGCCGTGAGTTCTACTTCGAAGGCTTGCGTCGTACAACACTTATCCGTTTCGGCTACTTTGGTGGTAATGTTAATTACAACTGGAGTTGGAAGGGTGGTGTGAAGAGCGGTCGTAACTTCGACTCTCACCTTAACCTCTTCCCAATTCCGACAAGTGATTTGGTTGCTAACGAAGCCAACTTGATTCAGAATCCAGGGTATTAATTAAGGTGTAATCAATGGCTGGAAGGTCTGATGAAAGCTGAGAATTAACTTCTTGGTAATCATCTACGGCAAATTCTTTTCATGAAAATAAATATTTTTCTTCATGAAAATAAATTTTTCCACTCGTGAAAATAATTATTTCTTTTCATGAAAAGAATTCGCCAACAAGACTCAATATAACCCACATCATGGTTAGAAATGATGTTCTTGAGACCCATAAGACATTGAAAAGACGTACTATTGAATAATAGAAAGTAAACGATTAAAGAATAATCAATATGAAATCAATAATTAAGTCATCGTTGCTGTTGTGTGCAGGTGTGGCACTGTTCTCTGCCTGCGACAAGGACTTGGACAATAATCCAGTTCTTCAGTCACCAAAGACATTTGTTCTGAACACACCAGCTTACGCTGCACAAACAATAGATTTAAAAGTTGCTGAGAGCCTGAAGTTCACATGGTCGCAGCCTGAATACGGTTTCCCTGTAGCTGCTGAATATGGTATGCAGTTCTCAACTACCAACACTTGGACAAAGTCTGTGGACGCTGTTGTTGATATGGATGCTGAACGTGGTAACTATGCTGCTGTTGGTTCGCCAACAGGTACAGCTTCTACCTCTGTTCCTGCAGCTGATCTTGCAACGGCTATTCAGAAGATGGAACGCTATGAGGAGACTACTGTCCCTGCAACACAGGAACTCTACGCACGTGTTTACTCATTAGTAAATGGTGATACAATCTACTCTAACCCTGTAAAGATGAGTGTTGCTCCTTATTATGTTGAGCTTTCTGACGCTCCTGTTGAGACTTGGTATCTCATCGGTGGTAACTTCGGTGATGGCTCTTGGGGTAATAGTCAGGTGGTTCCATTGTTGCCAATGGAAGGTCAGGAGTATGATAAGAAGACAGGTAAGGGCGTAATTTCTTGGACTGGTTATCTGTCAACAGCAGGCTTCAAACTGAAGAAGAACCCAGAGAATTGGGATGCTGGTCAGGTTGGTCAGGGCACAAGCTATGGCGAGTTCCTTTATAATGATGGCGGTTCTTCTGATATCAAGGTTCCAACAGCTGGTTACTATACCATTACTTTTGATACTAAGAATGTGAAACTGACAATCGCAGAGTACACTGGTGCTACACCTACTGTTTACAACTCTATGGGTCTTCCTGGTAAGCATGACAGCTGGAATGCTGCAGGAACACCAATGACTGCACAGACAACTGTTGTAGAGAATCATGATTGGAAGGCTACTGTGACCTTCAATGAGAAGTCTACTGGTGCTGATGGTGAGGGCTGTAAGTTCGCTGCTAACGGTACTTGGGACGTAAACTGGGGTTCTGAAGCATTCCCATATGGTGTTGCAACGAAGGGCGGTAAGAATGTTCGCAATGGTAAGGGTACTTACACTGTTTACTTCAACGACATCACTGGTCAGTATTCTTTCGTAAAGCAGTAATTTATTAAAGATGATAATAGAGGGTGTGTCAGCAGGCACAATTAGTATGACACACCCTTATCACATAACAAGAAGAATCGAAATGAAGAAATTATTAATCATGGCAAGTGCCGCATTGCTACTTGCTTCTTGCGGTAGCGATGAATATGAAGCATGGACTGCACCACAGAGTAACAGCGCAGAGACAGCCAGTACGGTTACGTTTACTGTAAACCAAGCAGCTGCCATCGACTTCAATACTGCAACAGCAGACTCTGTTCAGCTGTTTGTTCCAAAGGTTGTCTCAACGGATTCTGTCGTTTCTCAGACCTTGACGGCTGTACTTTCTTATAATAGTAAGACCGCAACCCTTAACGCAAGTAAAGAGGGTAAGGTGAAGAGTACAGAACTTGTTTCTGCCGTAGAGAGCCTCTATGGTAAGAATGGCAACCTACATCAGGTGCCTATTACAGTGACTGATAAAGTAAAGTTGCTCCGTGGTGAGGGCTTCAGCCTTTCACAGAGTGTGACTGCAAACGTAACTTGTGTTGCACCAGCCTTCACTCAGTATCTTTATATGTCAGGTGATGCTAACGGCTGGTCATTCAGCAATCCGCTTTATAGCGCAGCTGCTGATGGTAAGTACACAGGCTTTATGTATCTCAATCAGAATGGCTTTAAGTTTGCAACTCAGCAGGACTGGAACGGTACTGACTATGGTACTGGTCTCGTAGAGAAGGGTAGTAATATCGTGTTGACTGAGCCAGCAGGCTTCTATAAGGTGGATATTGACCTCACATCACAGGCACTTACCTATACTGCTATCAATCGCGTTGGTATTATTGGTTCTGCAACTCCAAACGGATGGAACAGCGATCAGGCAATGACCTACAATGCTACAGAGAAGTGTTGGGAGATAAAGGGCATCACACTGACTGCAGGTGAGATGAAGTTCCGTGCTAACAATGATTGGGTATTAGACTGGGGTGGCTCATTGACTGATATTACTTTCAAGGGTGGTAACATCAATGTTGCAGCTGGTAAGTATAATATCAAACTCTATCTCTTGTGTGATACGAAGTCACACTGTACAATGGAACTTGTTCCTTAATGACTTGAATTTAGGTAAAACGATAAGAGTGTGTCGAAGGATTGTTCGACACACTCTTTCTTTTTTATGGCTTTTGAAGAGGAAACTATTGAGTACTTGGGGCTTAGTTTTCTGTTCATAAAAGTGCAAACGATTGCATTTTAAAATACTTAGATACACAGTTGTTTGCGAATATTGTGTTTGGTAAATCATTATCTTTGTACACATAGACTGTAAACAACTAAAAATGAAATCTATATGAAACGTAAACTCGTGTTTTTATATGCCTTAGTATTTTCCCTTTGTGCCATGTCACAGGGGTGGCCTGCTGATTATGGTGGCGTAATGCTACAAGGATTTTATTGGGATTCGTTCGACGATTCGCAGTGGACTGTGCTGGAGAAGAAAGCTAATGACTTCTCTGGTTATTTCGATCTTGTATGGGTTCCGCAGAGTGGCAAGGCTGCTGCAACGAAGTCGATGGGTTATGATCCGCTCTATTACTTCAATCAGAACTCATCGTTCGGTACTGAGGCAGAGTTGAGGAGTATGATTACTACCTTTAAGAACAAGCAGATTGGTACGATTGCCGATGTGGTTATCAATCATCATGGAACGAATAATGGATGGTTTGGTTTCCCTGCAGAAGTTTATAAGGGAGTAACTTATCAAAACCTTTCTACGGATGTTTGTGCTGATGATGACGGTGGAGCGGCTGCTACAGAAGCAAGAAAAACGGGCACTCAACTTAGTCAGAACAATGACGAAGGAGAAGGTTGGGGCGGTATGCGCGACCTTGATCATAAGAGTACGAACGTTCAGAAGATTGTCAAAGCATACGAAGATTACTTGCTCAATGACCTTGGTTATGCTGGTTTCCGATATGATATGGTGAAGGGATTTGGCGCTTCTCATGTTGGTAATTATAATACAGCAGCAAACGTAAAGTACTCGGTAGGTGAGTATTGGGACGGCAATGCGAATACTGTAAAGGCGTGGATTGATGCCACAGGAAAACGTAGTGCTGCCTTCGACTTTGCTTTCCGCTATGCTGTTCGTGATGCTATTAATCAGAATGATTGGCGTGTTCTTAATGATACAAGACCTACAGGGCTTAATATAGATAATGGTGCTTATAAGCAATATGCCGTAACCTTTGTTGAAAATCATGATGTTCAAGACAGAGGGACGACGAGCGGTTACACTCCAGACCCTATCCGTAAGGATACGTTAGCAGCCAATGCTTATCTCTTGGCAATGCCTGGAACACCTTGCGTTTTCTATACTCATTATCTTGCTTATCCAAAGGAAATAAAGGCAATGATTGATGCTCGTAAATTAGCTGGGGTAACGAATACGAGCTGTTATCTGGTCTATCGTACTTCAAAGGATTATTATGCCAATGTTGTTACAGGTACGAATGGAAAACTCTTGGTGGTTGTGGGTAACAATGCTAACCAACTAATAGTTCCTACTTCACGTTATACAAAGTTGTTGAGTGGTTATCACTACGCTTATTATTTGACTAATGATGCAGAGATGCCTTGGGTTGATAAGGCGAGTGGTCAGTATGAAGTAGAGAACTTAAAGGTTAAACTAACTGCGGTGTCTGCCAATGCGGGAGCTAAACTTGTTTATACAACGGATGGTACAGAGCCAATGGCAAGTAGTGCGCAGGTGGCTTCTGGAACGGAGATAACTCTCCCTGAGGGCGAAACAACCTTGAAGGTGGCATTGTTGGCAGATGGTGTAGTGGGAAAGGTTATCACTCGCAGCTATCAGGTTACGGCTCCTGTTCCCTTCACACCAGAGACGATTCGTGTCTATGTGAATACTGATCAGGTGAATTGGAAGACATACGTGAATTATCATTCATGGGGTGGTACGCACACAGCAACGGCATGGCCCGGTGATAAGGTTACTTCAAAGACAATCCTGAATGGTAAGACTTGGTTCTATAAAGACTATACGCTCACAAAAGCTGATGACTATGTGAACTTTGTGTTTAGTATTGGTAGCGCATCAAATGCCAGTGATAATCAAAGTTTAGACATCGAACGCGTGAAGAAAACGTCTTACTTTGTTATCTCATCAACAAAGGAGAATGGTAAGTATGTAGTCAATAACGTGACGAATGAAGTTTCTGGTATTGAAGGAGTTGAGGTTGATACTAAACAGAGCAGGGGCGATAAGTATTATTACACACTCTCTGGTCAGCGACTCATAGGTAAGCCTTCACAGCGTGGCGTTTATATCCATGCAGGCAAAAAGATAGTTGTAAAGTAAGTCCAGCTATCAGATAAAAAGAAAAAAGCATACATTTTTCTATGTAATATCCTATATTTAGCGGTGTATAAACTTCGAGAAAGTAAGTCTTCTTATCACATTAAGGAGACTTACTTTTTGTTTTTATACCCCTTTCTAACGTCATGTTACGCTTATTTATACGACGTGTTGTGTGGTATTTAGCCCTCCACACATCGTGTGCTTATGGTTCGCACCATTGGTGTTAGGCGTTAACACCATTGGTGTTGGGCATCTTTTCGATGGTAAAAGATGGTGGGATAGGGTAGAGTTGATAAAGTTTTGATAGCTAATAAGGTAAGATATTGTGTAAATACAAGGTAGTCATTGTAGTGAATAAAGTCTTAAAGTATGTAAATTTTGTAATGTTTACAAGAGGAAAGTTTGTTTCTTTCGGAAAATAGATATATCTTTGCAGACATAAAACATTAAGAAATAATTTATTATGTCAAAGCGAAACGAATTATATAAGTGTTCAGAGAGTGGTCAGATCGTTGAAGTATTAGTAGGCGGTGAGTGTGGTGTTGCTGGTATGGAGCATGTAGTTGAGAATACTACTGATGCTGCTACCGAGAAGCACGTACCAGTTGTTGAGAAGATTGAAGGTGGTTACCGCGTAACTGTTGGTGAGGTTGAGCACCCAATGACAGAGGCTCACTCTATCCTTTGGATTGAGTTGGTAACTAACAACAACGAGGTACTCCGTAAGTATCTCGAGCCAACAGACCGTCCAGTAGCTGAGTTTAAGACTGATGCTACAGAGGTTTACGCACGTGAGTACTGCAACCTCCATGGTCTCTGGCGCTCAAAGTAAGAGCAACTTTTCAGACTTACATATAATAGTGGGTGTATGAGTCTTCTTAAAAAGGAGAGCATACACCCTTTTTCTTTTCTGTCTTCCTATACTTTCTGTTATTATATTAAGCCTAATATGCCCAATTAGGCTAATTAATCTTTTTCTCACATCTTGCTACAGAACTAACAGTAAAGTCTCTTGAAAGGTATAAAAACAAAAAAGGAATTACTTTCGTAATTCCTTTTGATGCGCTCCAGGATGGGCTTGAACCAACGACCCCCTGATTAACAGTCAGGTGCTCTAACCAACTGAGCTACTGAAGCAGTTTGTATTGCTTATTTCTTGTAAGCGGTTGCAAAGGTAGTATGTTTCTTTGAAACTGCCAAATGTTTTTGAAGAAAATTTTAAGAAAATCGTAATTTTCTTTATTTTCGTTGTTATTAAGGCGTGTTTTCCATTATAATAATGTACTTTTGTCCCGTTATAAGAACATTAAACAACAAACAGATATAATATATAATGAGAAAATTGTTTTTGGCTTTCGGACTCTGGTTGCTAACTTTCAGTGGGTCTGTTATGGCACAAAGCACTGCGGAGAAGGAGCATAACTTCAATGTCGCAAAGAATCTTGAGACTTTTTCGGCTATTTACAAGTATCTTGACTTGATGTATGTTGATAGCCTTAATGCCGACGAGGTAATCGGGACGGGTATCAATTACATGCTCCGTTCGCTCGACCCTTATACAATTTATTACCCAGAGGAGAAGGTGAAAGACCTCGACTTGATGATTTCGGGTAAGTATGCAGGTGTCGGTGCATTGATTCGTTATAATTTCTTATTGAAGAATACGGTGATTGATGAGCCATACGAGAATATGCCTGCTGCGGAAGTTGGTTTGAAGAAGGGTGATGTCATCCTTGCTATTGGCGATTCGTCAATGGTGGGTAAGGATGTTGCATACGTCAGCAATCATCTACGTGGCGATGCTGGTACAACCTTTATCCTGACTATTCAGCGCCCGTCAGTGAATAAGAAGATGAAGTTTAAGATTACTCGTCGTTCTATTCAGCTCCCTGCCGTACCTTATTATGGTGTGCAGGATGGTGGAGTGGGATATCTGAATCTTAACTCTTTCACAACGGGATGTGCTAAGGATGTACGTCGTGCCTTCCTTGATATGAAGAAACAGGGTATGACCTCACTTGTCTTCGACCTCCGTAACAATGGTGGTGGTAGTTTGCAAGAGGCGGTTAACATCGTAAATATGTTTGTACCGAAAGGGATTACACTGGTGAAGACGGTGGGTAAGATGGAACGTGCAAACAAAGAGTATAAGACGACAGTTGAACCTATTGACACCGTTATGCCGATTGTTGTGTTGGTGAATGATGAGACTGCGAGTGCCAGTGAGATTACCAGTGGTAGTCTGCAAGACCTTGATCGTGCGGTAGTTCTCGGTACACGAACCTATGGTAAGGGACTTGTACAGGTGTCAATGGATCTTCCTTATAATGGAAACTTAAAACTCACATCGAGTAAGTATTATATCCCAAGCGGACGCTGTATACAAGCAATCAACTATAAGCATGCAAATGGCGGATATACTGAGCATGTACCAGACTCGCTAACACATGTGTTCCACACGGCAAACGGACGTGAGGTGCGTGATGGTGGTGGTATCAAGCCAGATGTTGAGGTGCGTCCAGACTCTCTACCAAACATAGCTTTCTATCTTGCTTCTTCTGGACGCGATTCAACAGAGGTAATGTGGAATTGGGAGTTGCAGTATTTGAAGAAGCATCCTACTATTGGTCCTGCAAAGACATTTGTTATTTCAGATGCTGACTTTGAAGACTTCAAGCAAGCAGTGTTGAAGAGTGGTTTCAAGTATGACCGTGAGAGTAAGAAATACTTGGAGAATCTTGTGAAGTTGGCTAAGTTCGAAGGCTATTATGATGATGCGAAAGGTGAGTTTGATGCCTTAGAGAAGAAGTTGAATCATAATCTTGCTAAAGACCTTGATTATAACAAGCAAACCCTGAAAAAGGTGTTGACGAGCGACCTCGTTTCTGCTTATTATTACCAGAAAGGCTCCTTGGAGAATAGTCTGCAGTTTGATAAGCAGTGGAAAAAGGCTGTGGAAATCTTGAAGAATCCAGCAGAGTATAAGAAACTCTTGCAGCCTGTTGTTGGTCAGCCTTTGGTTAAGCTCGAACCAGCAAGCAATGTAGCTGTTGATAAAAAGCAGAAGTCAAAGGCGAAATAAAGGGAACTTTTTAATAAAAGGAATAAGGCTTATGAGTTCAAGTGGAACTTATAAGCCTTATTCTTATATAGTCATTTTGTGTGTTTATTTATGGGTTACTTGTCATGTTAATGAACTGCTTTTTGATAGATAATTCTCTTTATATATGAAATATTTTCTTTTAGAGGGATTGACTTATATGTCTTTTTTCTTTATCTTTGCCCTGTGGGAACCTTACTTGCTTGTTATTCAGTGCCAAGGCAAGTGGAGGATGGATGTGAGAACGAGACTTGAAAAAGTTTTTTAAAGTACTTGTTTTGCCTAAAACAGTTTGTACTATAAATTTGATGAATATGAAAAAGAAGATTCTGCTCTTATGTTTGTTGTTTTCGTGGGTTGGAGCTTTTGCACAGAAACCTATGGAAGGAGTGTGGATGGGTAAGTTGAATCTTGGTCCACAATTGTTGACTATTGTGTTACATGTGAATTGTGATGCACAAGGAAAGGTTGAATGTACGCTCGATAGTCCTGATCAAGGGGCAAAGGGGATAGCGGTAGAAACAGATTACTGCTCGTCTGATTCTATCAGTATAAGCCTCGCAAGTTTGGCTCTCAGCTATCAAGGAAAATTGAAAGGGGACGAGATAGTCGGTACTTTTACCCAGGGGCAACCCTTTCCATTAACCTTGAAACGAGGAGAGGAGAAACTAAATCGTCCGCAGAACCCTGTAGCTCCCTATCCATATAAGACAGAAGAAGTGACGTTTAATAATGTGACAGATAAGGCAACACTTGTTGGGACACTCTCATACCCTATTGGTTATAAGAAAGGACAGACCCCTGTTGTGTTGATGGTTACTGGGAGTGGGCAGGAGAACAGAGATGAAGAAGTCTTCGATCATAAGCCTTTCCTTGTTATAGCAGACTATCTGGCACGGAATGGTGTAGCCACTTTGCGTTATGATGATCGTGGTTTTGGTAAATCAACAGGCGGAGATGTGGAACATGCAACGACGCTTGATTTTATGCGAGATGCAATGAGTGGCGTTGAATTTCTGCGTACGTCAAAGCTTTTTGGTAAGGTTGGCGTACTCGGACATAGTGAAGGAGGCTCTATAGCTTTCATGTTGGGAGCGAAAGGGAAAGTAGATTTCGTTATTAGTATGGCTGGTGTTGGCGTGAAAGGAGATACAGCTTTGACAGCTCAAACGAATATAATGCTTGAACTTGCAGGGCAATCAATGCGACTCACTACACAGCAATACCGTATGAATGCTTCTTTAAAGAAGTCTCCTTGGCTGAATTTCTTTATTGATTATGATCCATCTGGGGATATTTCAAAGACGTTTTGTCCTGTTATGGCTATTAATGGTAATCGTGATATTCAAGTAATCTCATCGCTGAATCTTACAGGAATTAAGGCTCATCTAAAGAATAATCCCAAAAACGTTATCAAAGAGTATCCATCGCTTAACCATCTTTTCCAACACTGTAAGACCGGAAATGTTTCGGAGTATAGGATGATCGAAGAAACGATCTCGCCAGAAGTCTTGGAAGATATCGTTCGTTTTATCAAACAATAAATACAGAATTCGCAGTTTATTTAGAATTGATAAGTGGTGATATGTGCTTATATACAGTTGATTTAGTGGTCTTTATATGTGTAGTTCCTATCTTTTAGTTATCTAAAGGAAGTTTTGCATAGAATTATTTTCATGAAAGGAAGAATTTATTTTCATGAGAAAAAATATTTTTCTTCACGAAAAGAAATATTTTCTTTCATGAAAGAATTTAGAATTCGAAGATTTCTTAGGGGAAGAAAGACCTTGGATATATTTCATCTAAATCGCTTATAAGCAGATAAAAAAGCCGTAAAACATTTGGAATGTGGCAAAAATATTTGTAACTTTGCAAACGTTCAGAGGAATGAGGGGCTTTTAATAGTCCCTCATTTTTCATATTAAAACACTTATGATAGATAAAAACGTTGTAAAAAGTCTTGTTGACGAGTGGCTGGAAGGTAAGGAGTACTTCCTTGTTGACATTCAAATCAGTTCTGACGATAAGATTGTCGTTGAGATTGATCATGCCGATGGCGTGTGGATTGAAGATTGTGTAGAGTTGAGCAAGTATATCGAAGATCGTCTCTCACGTGATGAAGAGGATTACGAACTTGAGGTAGGTTCTGCAGGATTGGGTCAGCCTTTCAAAGTTCCTCAGCAGTATCAGAACTTCATTGGTAAGGAAGTTGAGGTACTCGGTAAGGACGGAAAGAAAGTCAAAGGCATATTGAAGAGCGTTGATGGTAACGACTTTGTTGTTGCAGTCAATGAGAAGGTACAAGTGGAAGGTAAGAAACGTCCAGTGAAGATGGACGTAGACCATGCGTACAAGATGGATGAAGTAAAATATACAAAATACATAATAAGTTTCAAGTAAAGCTATGGCAGCAAGAAAAATAGAAGAAGAACGTCCGAATATGATCGAGACCTTCAAGGAGTTTAAAGACACCAAGAGCATCGATCGTACTACATTGGTGAGCGTTTTGGAGGAGAGCTTCCGCAATGTACTCGCTAAGATTTTCGGTAGTGACGAAAACTTCGACGTGATTGTAAACCCTGATAAGGGCGACTTCGAGATTCACCGTAACCGTGTGGTTGTGGCTGATGGTGAAGTTGAGGATGAGAATAAGGAAATTAGCCTTACAGATGCACGTAAGATAGAGGCAGACTATGAAGTAGGTGAGGATGTAAGTGAGGAGGTTGACTTCAATAAGTTCGGTCGCCGTGCTATCTTGAACCTTCGTCAGACTTTGGCTTCTAAGATTCTTGAGCTGGAGCATGATTCTCTCTATAACAAGTATAAGGATCGTGTTGGTCAGATTATCTCTGGTGAGGTTTATCAGACTTGGAAGCGTGAGGTTCTGCTTGTTGACGAAGAGAATAATGAGTTGATTCTCCCTAAGGGTGAGCAGATTCCACGTGATCAGTATCGTAAGGGCGAGACAGTTCGTGCGGTGATTCATCGTGTTGACAATGAGAATAACAATCCAAAGATTATCCTCTCACGTACTGCTCCAGAGTTCCTTGAGCGTCTGCTTGAAGCTGAAGTGCCTGAAATCAACGATGGTTTGATAGCTATTCGTAAGATTGCTCGTATGCCTGGTGAGCGTGCAAAGATTGCAGTTGAGAGCTTTGATGAGCGTATTGACCCAGTAGGCGCTTGTGTTGGTGTACGTGGTAGTCGTGTTCATGGTATCGTTCGTGAACTTTGCAACGAGAATCTCGACGTTATCAACTGGACTGCAAATACAAAACTCTTTATTCAGCGTGCGCTTGCTCCTGCAAAGGTGAGTAGCTTAACTATTGATGAGGAGAATAAGAAGGCTGAGGTTTACTTGCAGCCAGAGGAGGTAAGTCTTGCGATTGGTCGTGGCGGTATGAACATCAAGTTGGCAAGTATGCTGACAGGTTATACCATCGACGTATTCCGTGAACTTGACGAACAGAATGCTGAGGAGGATATTTACTTGGATGAGTTCTCTGATGAAATTGATCAGTGGGTTATCGATGCCATTAAGGGTATCGGACTTGACACAGCGCGCCAGGTACTCAACGCTCCACGTGAGATGCTGATTGAAAAGGCAGACTTGGAGGTAGAGACTGTTGATAGCGTGTTGAACGTATTGAGATCAGAGTTTGAACAGTAAAAGGTGATTGGTTGGTGGGTGATGGCTGTTGACTGAAAGCTAACGGGTGTGACTATTCAGCAACTCCATGTTCGGAACCCCTCTCTACCAAAAGGCATATCAACAACCAACACCCTACACCGAAAAATAAAGTTAATGAGCATCAGATTAAACAAAGCAATTCGTGAATTGAATATAGGACTCCAAACGGCAGTGGAGTTCTTAGAGAAGAAGCCAGAGTTAGGCGAGGTGAAGAACGAGCTTAACTTTAAGCTAAGCGAGGGTCAGTATAAAGCTCTCGTAGATGCCTTCAATAATGATAAGGAGGTAAAGAAGGACGCTGCTAAGCTTTTGCAGAAGAAGACTAAAGAGAAGAAAAGCGCTGCAGAACATAAAGGCGAAGCAGTCATGAAGGCTGAGCGTCAGCAGTATAAACCAGTCGGAAAGATGGACCTTGATCAGCTGAATAAGACAGCTGCAAAGAAAGCTGCTGCTCCTGTTGAGAATAAACCTACCCCTGCTGCTGCCGTAGAACCTGCAGAGGAGAAGAAAAAGGTAGAGAAACATGATGCAAGCAAGAAGCCTGCTGTAAAAAAAGAAGAGGCTAAACCTGTAGCTCCAAAGGTTGAGAAACCTGTTGAAGTAAAGGCTGAGCCTAAGAAGAAAGAAGCTCCTGTAGCTAAGGCTGAGGTAAAGGCTGAGCCTAAGGTGCAGGCTGAACCTGCAGCTTCTAATACTCCAGCTGAACCTGCAGCTGCAGAGGAGAAGAAAGATAATGGTTTGTTCCAGACCAAGAATGAGAAGAAGATCTTAAATACACCTAAGGTGAATGTCTTAGGTAAGATTGACCTCAGCACTTTGAACCAGAGTACCCGCCCTAAGAAGAAGAGTAAGGAGGAACGCCGTAAAGAGCGTGAGGAGAAAGCTGGTCAGGGTAATGGTCAGGGCAAGAAGAAACGCGTTCGTATTAACAAGGAACGTGTTGATATCAATGCTGCCGCTAATCAGCAGCAGAACCAGAATGGTAAGAAAGGCAATAACAACAATGGCGGTGGCAACAAGAATGCGGGTAAGAAGAACCGCAATCGTAATCAGAAGCCTTTAGAGGTTGATGATGAGGCTGTAGCACGCCAGGTAAAGGAGACACTTGCACGTTTGACAAGCAAGAGTCAGAATAAGAAGGGTGCTAAATACCGTAAAGAGAAGCGTGATGCTGTTCAAGAACGTCTGAATGCAGAGGCAAAGGCAGAACGCAAGGAAAGTAAGATATTGAAGTTGACAGAGTTTGTTACTGTTTCAGAGTTGGCAACAATGATGAATGTTCCTGTAACAAATGTCATCTCGACCTTGATGTCTGTAGGTATCATGGTGTCTATCAACCAGCGTCTTGATGCAGAGACTATCAACCTTGTTGCTGATGAGTTCGACTTCAAGACAGAGTATGTTAGTGCTGAAGTACAGGAAGCTGTTAGTGAAGAGGAGGATGATGAGAACGATCTCGTGTCACGTGCTCCAATCGTGACTGTCATGGGTCATGTTGACCATGGTAAGACTTCTTTGCTCGACCATATCCGTAATACGAATGTAATTGCTGGTGAGGCAGGTGGTATTACCCAGCACATCGGTGCTTATGGTGTGACACTTGAGAATGGTCGTAAGGTTACCTTCCTTGATACTCCAGGTCACGAAGCATTTACTGCTATGCGTGCTCGTGGTGCACAGGTTACTGATATTGTGATTATCATCATTGCTGCAGACGACTCTGTGATGCCTACTACCAAGGAGGCTATTGCTCATGCACAGGCAGCAGGTGTTCCTATGGTCTTTGCAATCAATAAGATTGATAAGCCAGGAGCTAATCCTGATAAGATTCGTGAAGACTTGTCACAAATGAATCTGCTCGTTGAAGAATGGGGTGGTAAGTATCAGTGTCAGGAAATCAGTGCTAAGAAGGGTATCGGGGTGAACGAACTTCTTGATAAAGTTCTTCTTGAGGCTGATATGATGGATCTCAAAGCTAACCCTAACCGTAAGGCTACAGGTACTATCATTGAGTCTTCACTTGATAAGGGTCGTGGTTATGTAAGTACGGTTCTTGTATCTAATGGTACTTTGAAGATTGGTGATAATGTTATCGCTGGTACTTCATGGGGTCGTATCAAGGCTATGTTCAATGAGCGTAACCAGCGTATTGAGAGTGCTGGACCAGCAGAGCCTGCAATTATCCTCGGTCTGAATGGTGCACCAACAGCAGGTGATACCTTCCATGTTATGGAGACAGAGCAGGAGGCACGTGAGATTGCAAACAAGCGTGAACAGTTGCAGCGTGAGCAAGGCTTGCGTACACAGACTCGTCTTACCCTGTCTGATATCTCTCACCGAATTGCTCGTGGTGAGTTCCATGAGATGAATATCATTGTGAAGGGTGATACTGATGGATCTATCGAGGCATTGTCTGACTCATTCATCAAACTATCAACTGAGAAGGTTAATGTTAACGTTATCAGTAAGGCTGTAGGTCAGATTTCTGAGAACGATGTAATGTTGGCATCAGCTTCAGACGCTGTTATCGTCGGCTTCCAGGTTCGTCCTTCTGCTGATGCACGCCGTTTGGCTGACCGTGAGGGTGTAGAAATCAATACTTACTCTGTCATCTATGATGCTATCGACGATGTTAAGTCAACGATGGTAGGTATGCTTGACAAGGTGAAGAAGGAGATTGTCACTGGTCAGTTTGAGGTTAAACAGGTCTTCAAGATTTCCAAGGTTGGAACTGTTGCCGGTGGTATGGTTACTGAAGGTAAGGTTCACAGCAAGGATAAAGGTCGCGTAGTCCGTGACGGAATCGTTATCCATACAGCTCCTATTGATGCTTTGAAGCGTTATAAGGACGATGTGAAGGAGGTCGCTACAGGACTTGAATGTGGTATCTCACTTGTCAACTACAATGATTTGCAGGTGGGTGATATCATCGAAACCTTCACGGAGATTGAGGTTGAACAGAAATTGTAACAATATAAAAACCGTCTTTTCTCCATCAAAGGAGTAAAGGCGGTTTTTCTTCATGGTAACAAATGTTGCCATTGGTCTTTGTGGCATACATATTGTATGTTCACAGAGTGTATCTAAGTATTGAGAATAGAGACGGTGGGAACTAAGAACTTATTGCTGGATGAATTGAAACGATAGGTTTAAATGAATTAAACAATAGGTATAGGAAAGACAGATAGTGTATTTGGATGGGCTAAACGTTAGAGGTAAAGAAGCATACTGAAAAGGTAGGTATTCTCTTTAACCCTTCTAACTCCCTCTAACTCTTTTGACTCCTGAGTATTCTCCCTCTCTTTAATCACAAAAAACAAATGTCTGAGAACAAGAATAATGAATTTGTAAAGAAAGTCGCAGAGCAGAAGTATGAGTTCGGCTTTACGACTGATGTACATACGGAGGTCATTCCGAAGGGTCTGAACGAAGATGTCGTTCGACTTATTTCGCAGAAGAAAGGGGAACCAGAGTGGCTCCTCGATTTTCGTTTGAAGGCTTTCCGTTACTGGCAGACACTCCCTATACCAACGTGGGGGCACTTACA
This sequence comes from Prevotella sp. ICM33, assembly GCF_000517825.1. Taxonomy (NCBI): domain Bacteria; kingdom Pseudomonadati; phylum Bacteroidota; class Bacteroidia; order Bacteroidales; family Prevotellaceae; genus Prevotella; species Prevotella sp. ICM33. The sequence goes on along the minus strand of NZ_JACD01000007.1, from coordinate 110,012 downwards.
TTTGCCAGAGTTACATCTGCAGGATATCTCCTATTATGCTGATCCATTAGCGAAGAAGCCTAAGAACAAGGAGATTGATCCAGAGTTAGCAAAGACTTTTGATAAGTTAGGTATTCCATTGGAAGAGCGTCTTGCTTTGAGTGGTACGGCAGTTGATGCCATTATGGACTCGGTGTCAGTGAAGACTACTTTTAAGAAGCAGTTGGCTGAGAAGGGTATCATCTTCTGCTCTATCGGTGAGGCAGTTCAGGAGCATCCTGACTTGATACGTAAGTATCTCGGAAGCGTAGTTCCTTATCGTGATAACTACTCTGCAGCACTTAACTCTGCGGTGTTCAGTGATGGTTCCTTTGTATATATCCCTAAGGGCGTTCGTTGTCCAATGGAACTTAGTTCGTATTTCCGTATCAATGCGGTTAATACTGGTCAGTTCGAACGTACATTGATTGTAGCTGATGATGATTCGTATGTTAGCTATCTTGAGGGCTGTACTGCTCCTATGCGTGACGAGAATCAGTTGCATGCAGCAGTCGTTGAAATCGTTGTCTTGGACAATGCAGAAGTAAAATACTCTACTGTTCAGAACTGGTATCCAGGTGATGAAAACGGTAAGGGTGGTGTCTTGAACCTTGTTACAAAGCGTGGTGAACTTCGTGGAGTGAACTCAAAGCTGTCATGGACACAGGTAGAGACAGGTTCGGCAATTACTTGGAAATATCCTTCTTGTGTGTTGAAGGGTGATAACTCACAGGCTGAGTTCTATTCGGTTGCTGTGACAAACAATTACCAAGAGGCTGATACGGGTACGAAGATGATTCACATGGGTAAGAATACCAAGAGTACAATCATCTCTAAGGGTATCTCTGCTGGCCATAGTCAGAACTCTTATCGTGGCTTGGTTCGTGCTACAGCCAATGCTGAGAATGCCCGCAACTACTCAAGTTGTGACTCTCTTCTCTTAGGTTCTGACTGTGGCGCTCACACATTCCCTTATATGGACATCCACAACGATACTGCTATTGTTGAGCATGAAGCAACCACTTCGAAGATTAGTGAAGACCAGCTTTTCTATTGTAATCAGCGTGGTATTCCTACTGAAGATGCTGTTGGTTTGATTGTCAATGGTTATGCTAAGGACGTACTCAATAAGCTTCCTATGGAGTTTGCGGTTGAGGCACAAAAACTACTCTCTGTAACACTTGAAGGAACAGTAGGATAATATAACTGAATAAACAACATGCGAAAGGTCATTCTTATCACGTCTGGCTTGCTGCTTACAACAATGCTTCAAGCCCAATCATGGCAGTTAAAACCATGGGAGAAGTATCTTATTGAGAAGCATGTGAAGCAGGATACAGCAATTACATGCCAGTCAGTGATGGGATTACCATCGACACCCAAGCCCTTTGAAACTCGTCTCTACCGTACAGTTACAGGCTCGGAGATGATAGGTAACCTACCACGTTACAAGAAAAAATCAAAGTCTTTCTTGGGTTATAATGACTCTGCGCCATCGCTTTTTGAAGAGCAGAGAGAACAAGAAAAAACAGAGAAGATGGCTCGTGGTGAGTATCATACCTCTGATTTCGTATTCGACATGTTGTTAGATTTCGTTAATATATTTTTAGTGAAGAAAAAATAAAGCAAAGATAATATGTTAGAAGTAAGAAACCTGCATGCAACCATCGCAGGAAAAGAAATATTAAAAGGTATCAACCTCACAATTAAAGATGGTGAGATTCATGCTATTATGGGTCCTAATGGATCTGGTAAGTCAACACTAAGTGCAGTACTTACAGGTAATCCTCTCTATGAGGTAACTGATGGTATGGCATTGTTTAATGGCAAGAATCTCTTGGAGATGAAGCCTGAGGATCGTTCTCATGAGGGACTCTTCTTGTCTTTCCAGTATCCAGTAGAGATACCTGGCGTAAGTATGACTAACTTCATGAAGGCTGCTATCAATGCAAAGCGTGCCTATGAGGGATTAGAGCCAATGAAGGCTGCAGAGTTTATGGCACTCATGCGTGAGAAGCGCCAGTTGGTTGGTATGGACTCAACACTCTCTCGCCGTAGTGTAAACGAGGGTTTCTCTGGTGGTGAGAAGAAGCGCAACGAGATTTTCCAAATGGCAATGTTGGAGCCAAAGCTTAGTATTCTTGATGAGACAGACTCAGGTCTTGACGTTGATGCTATGCGTATTGTAGCTGAGGGTGTAAACAAGATGCACAATGAAACGACTTCTGCTATTGTTATTACGCACTATGAGCGTCTGTTAGAGATGATTAAGCCAGATGTTATTCATGTGCTTTATAAGGGTCGTATCGTGAAGACTGCAGGTCCTGAACTTGCTAAGGAGATTGAGACACGCGGTTACGATTGGATTAAGGAAGAGGTTGACGCAGAGGATTAATGGTTGGCTTTAGAGTGTTTAGTTTTTATAGTTAACATAGTACTCATAGTTTACTTAGTTTTTCTATAATCTCTAATCTGCTATCCTTTAGATAAAACCTCCAAAAAGAAATTACAATGCAAAGCGAAAAACAATATATAGACCTCTATACAGAGGCGCAGCAACTCATCAAAGAGCATGCTGCACCTGTGCTCAATGAGGTACGCGATAAGGCTTTTGAAGACTTCCGTCGACAGGGCTTTCCTACCAAGAAGGTGGAACGCTATAAGTACACGGATATGCAGAAGCTCTTTGAACCTGATTATGGATTGAATCTCAACCGTCTTGAGATTCCTGTAAATCCTTATGAGACCTTCAAGTGCGATGTTCCAAATCTCAGCACTTCTCTTTATTTCGTAGTTAATGATCAGTTCTACAGTAAGGCTCTTCCAAAGGCAAAGCTTAATGATGGTGTCATTGTTGACAGTTTGAACCGTGTAGCAACTGAGCGTCCAGAGTTGGTTGCAAAGTATTATGGTCGTCTTGCCAATACTGAGGCTGATGCTATAACAGCTTTGAATACAATGCTTGCGCAAGATGGTCTTTTTATCTATGTGCCTAAGAATGTACAGCTTGAGCGTACCATACAAGTAATCAATATCCTTCGTTCAGATGTTGACTTGATGGTCAATCGTCGAGTACTCATTGTTCTTGAAGAAGGTGCTAAGGCGCAGTTCCTCTTCTGTGACCACGCTGCTGACGACCGTAACTTCCTTGCTACACAGGTAATCGAAGCCTATGTAGGAGCGAATGCCAATCTTGAGTTGAACTGTCTTGAGGAAACGCATGCAAAGAATGTACGCGTGTCGAATGTATATATTGAGCAGCAGCGTGATTCACGTGCAAGCCACAATGTCATTACATTGCATAATGGAGTTACTCGCAATATGCTCGACCTTGTTTTCAAGGGAGAGGGTAGCGAATGCTTCTGTAATGGTTGTGTGATAGCTGATAAGAGTCAGCACGTTGACAACAATACGCTTATCGACCATCAGGTACCTCATTGCACCAGTAACGAACTTTACAAGTACGTACTTGATGATAATGCAGTTGGTGCTTTCGCAGGTCGTGTGCTTGTTCGTAAGGGTGCGCAGAAGACGCTTTCACAGGAGAACAACCGTAACCTCTGCGCCAGCAAGACAGCTCGTATGTTCACCCAGCCTATGCTTGAGATTTATGCTGATGATGTTCAGTGTAATCATGGCTCAACAGTTGGACAGCTCAATGATGCCGCACTCTTCTACATGCAGCAGCGTGGTATTGATAAGAAAGAAGCAAAGCTCCTCCTTGAGTTTGCCTTTATCAATGAGGTAATCGACAAGATGGAACTTGAACCATTGCGCGACCGTCTCCACCATTTGGTAGAGAAGCGTTTCCGTGGTGAGCTTGATAAGTGTGAAGGTTGCGATTTGTGTAAGTAATTTGGTGTTAGGCTAATTGGGCTTATTAGCCTTATTAGCCCAATAAGCCTTATTAGCCCAACAAGCCCAATAAAAGATGTACGATATAACGAAAGTTCGGGAATCCTTCCCAATTCTCTCTCGCACCGTCCATGGTAAACCCCTAATTTATCTTGACAATGGTGCTACCACGCAGAAACCGCTCTGTGTGTTGGATGCTATGCGGGAAGAATACCTCAATGTAAATGCCAATGTGCACCGTGGTGTACACTGGATGTCACAACAGGCTACCGACTTGCACGAGGCAGCACGTGAGACAGTGCGGAAGTTTATCAATGCTCGTTCAACAACTGAGATTGTCTTCACACGTGGTACGACAGAGAGTTTGAATCTCGTTGCTTCCAGTTTTGTAGAAGGTTGTATGAAGGAGGGTGATGAAGTGATAGTTTCTACCATGGAACATCACTCAAACATTGTGCCTTGGCAGTTGCAGGAGCAGCGCAAGGGAATTGTGCTAAAGGTTATTCCAATGACCGATGAGGGTGAACTTCTGCTTGAAGAATACGAGAAACTCTTCACCGAACGTACAAAACTTGTTAGTGTAACGCAGGTAAGCAATGTTCTTGGCACCATCAATCCTGTAAAGGAGATGATTCGTATCGCCCACGAACACGGTGTTCCTGTAGTAGTGGATGGTGCGCAAAGCGTTCCTCACTTTGCCGTTGACGTGCAAGACTTAGATTGCGATTTCCTCGCCTTTAGTGGTCATAAGGTGTATGGTCCGACAGGTGTGGGCGTTCTTTATGGTAAAGAAGAGTGGCTCGACCGACTACCTCCATATCAAGGTGGTGGTGAGATGATAGAGCGTGTTAGCTTTGAGAAGACTACCTTCGAGCGCCCCCCTTTGAAGTTTGAGGCTGGAACACCTGATTATATTGCAACGCATGGACTTGCAACCGCCCTCGATTATGTTACTTCCTTGGGGATGGATAACATCCTTGCTCATGAGCAGGACCTCACACGTTATGCACTTCAGCAACTTCGTGAGATAGAGGGTATGCACATCTATGGACATCGTAATGACAGCGGGGATGCTGTTATCAGTTTCAATGTCGGTGATATTCACCACATGGACCTTGGTACATTGCTCGACCAGTTAGGTATTGCTGTCCGCACGGGTCATCATTGTGCACAACCTTTGATGGATCGCCTTGGTATCCTTGGTACTGTTCGTGCCTCCTTCGGATTATATAACACACGTGAGGAAGTGGATGCTTTGGTAGCAGGTATCAAGCGTATTGCAATGATGTTTTAAGGAAATAAGTAGATTTAAACAGGCGTTTATATGCGTTTCATTACGCTTATGAACGCCTGTTTTCTTGCAGATATACAAGGTATACACCGAGGTTCTTATCCCTTCTTGCATTTATAAAGGCTGAAGACAAACCAAATAAGGAAGACTCCTTGTAATAGTAATGATGAAACAATCGGGAATATAGTCAGAATCAAAGCCAACTGAGCTTGCGTGATATAGGAAGCCTGCTTGCTACTCACTTCCCGTTCGAGGACAGAGCTGTAATAATTACGTAGCCACTCTACTGGAGTTTGGAACCATGCAGCTGCGTCTGCGAAGAAACGACTAAGCTCGTTGTACGATGCGTTACGCTCTGTGAGAATCAATTCTTTTTTCATATTCTTTGTTCTTTAATTGTTGCTATATATAAATGATGTGTAAAACATTCCTTGGTTTACGTTTGCAAAAGTAGTTGCATGTTGTGCAAGGAATGTTCACTCTGCAAAAAATATTTGTTATATAAGATTAAAACGAAAGGTTCTTTAACTTTTAAAACCTATTGCTCATGCTGAAAAGTCATTATTATGAAAGCCTAATAGAGGCTGGTTGCGACGAAGCAGGCAGAGGATGCCTTGCTGGAAGTGTCTATGCTGCAGCCGTTATCCTACCACCCGATTATCAGAATGAGTTGTTAAACGACTCAAAGAAGCTGACGGCTAAGAAACGTTATGCACTTCGTGAGGAAATTGAGCGAGATGCTATTGCATGGGCAGTGGGTATCGTTACGCCTGAAGAGATAGATAAGATAAATATTCTCAACGCCTCTTTCTTGGCTATGCACCGAGCGTTGGACCAGTTGAGTGTACGTCCAGAAGCTGTTATCGTTGATGGTAATCGTTTTAAGCCTTACCAAGATCTACCTTCAACAACCATAGTTAAAGGAGATGGGAAGTATCTTTCCATTGCAGCTGCCTCAATCCTTGCCAAGACTTATCGTGATGACTATATGCTCTCCTTGGCTGAGGAATATCCGCAGTATGACTGGCAGTCAAATATGGGTTATCCAACGAAGAAGCATCGTCAGGCTATTCGGGAACATGGTATCACACCTTATCATCGCAAAAGTTATAACCTTTTGGGTGATGGGCAGCTCTCTTTTGACTTCTAAACCTAATTGAGTATATGATTCTAAACAGATTTTATTGTATTGTCAAGCATCTTGTCTGTTATTGTAACGCCAGCATAGTGTACTAACATCAAGTTACAAAGACAGACAAGATGCTGATAAGAACCTACAATCTGTTAGGTAACTATATTATAGTGGGTTTTGTCTTATGATTCAATTTGAGTGAAGTCTGTTTGTGACTCCATCCTTCTCAATCAATTGACTTGCAACTTTTCTGGTTCTTCCGAAATATGGAGTGATAAATTAAAACGCTTATATAATAAGGCACATAGAGCTATGGAGAGGACGGAGATAAAGGCAATATCACGGAGGTGCCGATGGCACAAAGAGCGACGGAGGTATAGCGTACAGATTTCTAATGATTCTTTTGGTATGAACGCTTTGTATATAAATTGCTAACAGAATTGGCAAACTATCTCCGTCGCTCCATGCACCGACGGTGCCTCCGTGCCTACCAGTGCCTACTTTGATATTCCTCCGTACTCTCCGTCCCTCTGTGTGACATTTCGTCAGAGACCTAAGCTTAGACGGATTGTTATCACTCCAAAATTCTGAAGACCCACTTTTCTTTACATGCCTTCAGTAGGATAACTTTACATTATTTGTGGTTCTAACAGCGTAAATGTAAGGTTAAGTTCTTATTATTTTATATATTGTTTATGTTGTCTTGTAAACAATTCCCTAATAAAGATATTCTTTATACCTTATAATATGCTATAAGGATTCTTTCTTTCTGTTTTTGAATCCCAATCGGTCATTAGAGGCTAAACATATGTCATTGCGCACATGTGGTGCGAAGGGTCAGCACCAACCGTGTTAAGCCTTAGCACCAATGGTGCGGAGTGCTAAACACCTTGTAATATGTCAGTTGTTCGTGCGTAACTCATTGTTAGAAAAGGCTTATTTTATTGTTAGTAAGCAGGTTTGTTAAGTTATTTTCTTCTTCTAAAAAACGGGTGATATTGCTTGTTTGGAGTAATATTAATAATCGCTATTACGATTTAATGGCAGATTTGGCTCTAAAGTTACTTTATCTCTCTATACTTAATTATATTTTAATCTTTAATAAGGAATGGAAGTGTAATACTTACAATATGCTGTTTTATGTACCGTTATAAATAATAATTAATTTATTTTCATGCAATAATATGTCGTTTCGTAAAAATGAAATATTAATAAATGTGAAAATATTAATTAAAATTTCACTTCCACTTGGAACTTTAAAAGCGGTGTACTATCTTTGTGAAGTGTTAAAAAAGATACCTATTAGGATAGTACCATTTTGTAATACCTTACGTATTAATAGTTTGAGTCTGAAATAGTTTATTTATTATATTAATTAAAGAGAGAATTTATGGAAAAAAGACTAATGATGTTTTTAGTCGGTCTATTCCTAAGTTTAGGAACAGCGCTGGCGCAGACAGAGATTAGCGGAACTGTAGTTTCCTCAGAAGATGGGCTACCAGTCGTTGGGGCTTCTATTCTTGTAGCTGGCACACAGATGGGTACTGTCACAGACATTGATGGTAAATTCCACCTTATTGTACCTGCTGGAAAGAATCAGTTACGTGTGCAATATGTTGGTCTAAAAACTCAGCTTGTACCAGTTTCAGACGGCATAAAGGTGGTAATGAAACCTGACGCAGGCTCACTTGAAGAAGTTATTGTTACTGGTTATGGTAACTTTAAGAAATCAAGCTTTACAGGAGCTGCTGCTAACGTTGACCCTGGTAAATTGTCTGATGTGCCTGTAGCTTCTGTCCAAGACAAGATAGCAGGTTCGGTTCCTGGTGTTACTGTGACAAGTGCATCTGGTGCTCCTGGTTCTGTAAGTAATATCCGTATTCGTGGTATGGGTTCAATTAACGCTGGTAATGAACCTTTGTATGTTATTGATGGTACGCCTATGATATCAGGAGATGTCAATGGCTTCGGTCAAGGCAACTATAATGAATCTGGAACAAATGTGCTTGCGACTCTTAACAGTAATGATATTGAGTCAATTACTGTCATAAAAGATGCAGCAGCAGCTTCCCTTTATGGTTCACGTGCGGCAAATGGAGTAATTGTAATTACAACAAAGAGTGGTAAGAAAGGAAAAACACATGTCGATTTTCGTAGCGACTGGGGTTTCTCTAATGTAGCTATTAATTATCGCCCAGTATTGGGAGGAGATGAACGACGTGAACTGTTGTTACTTGGTTTGAAGAACTATGCTCTTTATAAAGAGGGTAAGTCTGAAACAGATGCAGAGACTTTTGCTAATAATAATATTGAAGACTTTGCATCAAAGCCTATAGTGGGATATGATCAAAGTGGTAAGCCTATTAAAGAGTGGACAGATTGGAAGAGCCTTCTCATTAAGAGGGGACATCACCAAAACTATCAGGTTAGCTTGAGTGGTGGTGGTGAGAGTACACGTTTCTACACCTCACTTTCTTATATGAAGCAAACTGGTATATTCTCTAATCAAGGTATGGAGCGTTTCACTGGTAATGCTAATGTAACACATAAGTTTGGTCATTTTACGTTGACATATTCTTCTTTGTTCTCAAAGATTAATCAAAACCTTACCAACGATGGAGGAGCTTCTTTCTCAAGTCCTATAGCCAATTACGCATTTATTCAGAGTCCATCTTCTGTTGCTTACTTACCTGATGGAACCATGGCTCGTGGAAGTGAAACAAATAGTTTGACCAGTGTAAACCCAATCTATGAGGCTTTGCATACGTATGATAAAACAGATATCAAGCGTGCCTTTAACTCTTTGAAGTTGGATTGGAATATATGGGATGGTCTCCGTCTGAGTGAGAAGATAACATACGATTATACTTCAAATAATGAAGATGTACTTTGGGACCGTTTGTCAAATGACGGTAGTCCTTCTGGTAATCTGCAACGCTACAATGGATCTATCAGCCAGTTAAATGGTCAGACACAGTTGGCATATGTGAAAACTTTTGGTCTACACAATATTGATGCCCTTTTAGGCTATGAAACTGAGAAGTATGTCACAAGGTATAATTACATTAGTGGTAAAGATTATCCTGGTGACCTCTACGAATTTGGTAATGCTGGTACAACCAGTGCAGAGAGTAAAGTAAGTGGTTACACTCTTGCAAGTTGGTTAGGACGAGTAAACTACAACTATGATAATAAGTATTATGCTGGTGTGAGTTTCCGTCGTGATGGTAGTAGTCGTTTGTCAAAAGACAATCGATGGGGTAACTTCTGGTCAGTTTCTACAGCATGGCGTTTTGGTTCAGAGAAGTTCATGGAGCCTATCAAGCAGGTTGTTAGCGATGGTAAGTTACGTGCAAGTTATGGTGTGAATGGTACGCTACCAAGTAGTTTCTATGGTTATCAAAACTGGTACAAATATGGTCAATATTATAATGGAAAATCTGGTATGGCTATTGTTGGTATTGGTAATCCTGAATTACAGTGGGAAAAAAACCGTTCTGTCAACTTTGGTCTTGACTTAACGTTACTTGATCGCATATCTGTGACTTTCGATTATTATGTACGTACAACGTCTGACCTAATCTTTGATTTACCAATATCAGCAGTGCCTGGTTATTATAATAGTGATAGATTTTCCAAGAAAGCTGTTAATGTAGGTTCACTACGTAATAGAGGTTATGAAATAACTATTCAAAGTAACAACCTCCAAACAAAGGACCTTACATGGACAACAATGCTGAACTTCGGACATAACCATAATGAACTTACTAAGATTTATGGTGAAGAAAATCAGATTATCAGTGGTGTTCGCATTCATAAAGTAGGTGAACCTTATTATAGCTACTATGGCTATGAGTATGCTGGTGTTGACCCAAATACTGGTAGAGAATCTTACTACATCAATGATGGAACAAGCAATGCACGTAACACAACAGTCAATCCTAATGAAGCGAAAAAAGTTATTATAGGAAATCACGAAACAAAGATAGAAGGTGGCTTCAGTAATAATATCACATGGAAGTTTATTGATTTCGGTCTGAACTTTACATTCTCTCTTGGAGGTAAGGCTTTTGATGCAGCTACATGGCAACATAATAATGGAAACTATACCTTCGGTGGTCAGTTACCAACTTATTATGACATCAATAAGATGTGGACAGGTCCTGGCGATACGAATGCCTCACAGCCAGTGTTCCAGTATGGTAATTCAAGTGAAGTATCTTCTCGTTGGTTGATGCCAACTGATTACCTGCGTCTGAAGAGTTTGACACTCGGATTTACAGCTCCATCACACTGGGTTACACATATTGGTTTGAGTAAGGCACGTGCATTCTTCTCTGCAAGTAACTTGTTGACATGGAAATCAAAGGATCTTTATGTTGATCCAGAAATGCGTGTCGATGGTGTATGTACTTTCCAGACACCTGCACTCCGCACCTTTACTTTCGGTATTGAACTTGGTTTTTAATGTCTATTAATTAAAAATATTGTTTATGAAAAGAACTTATAAGAAAATATATAGCCTTATGCTTGCTGTAGTTGTAATGACTGGTGCGGCATCATGTGGTGATGAATTTCTCGATCAGAGACCGAGCGATGGTGTTTCAGAAGGAACTGCCATCAATAACAGTTCTGACATGGTCACAGCGCGTACAGGTATGTATGCGGCTTTGAAAGGTTCGTCCCAAGCCAAGGATTATTATGGCTTACAGATGTTTCTTTATGGAGAGATGCACGGAGAGGACTTGCAGTATAATTATAAGTATGGTAGTAATCGTGCTTCGTTCTATTACAAGATGGAATATACTACAGCCTCTAATTTTAGTAATACTACTGCGATATGGCAGTCACCTTATGTTGTAATTCAAACCGCAAATCATATCATAGAAGCGGCAGATGGTGGAAAACTGACGGATAAGGATGATGCGGACGGAAAGGCATTGATAGGTCAAATCCGTGCTGAAGCTTTAGTCTTAAGAGCTATGGCAACTTTTGATTTAACACGTGTCTATGGAAAGACTTACACAGAGGATAATGGTGCATCTTTAGGCGTACCATTGGTTACAAAGGTAATGTCAACAGAGGAAAAACCTTCCCGTAGTACGGTTGCAGAGTGTTATACTCAAGTAATCAAAGATTTGAATGAGGCTATAAGCTCTGGTAATTTAGAAACAAAGCCAGAAACTGGTTATATGAGTCTTTATGCAGCTAAGGCTTTGTTATCACGTGTTTACTTAACAAAAGGTGATTGGGCAAATGCACTTTCAACAGCCGAAGATGTTATTAATAATTCTGGTAATAAACTTTGGGCTGCTGATGAGTATGTTCAAGCTTGGAAAAAGGACGATAAGAACCATTCTAATGAGATGCTTTTTGAGCTTTCAGTTACCAATTCACAAGATTGGAATGACAGAGAGGGTATTGCTTATATGTATGCGGAGAATCGCCCCGATGTTCCTGGCTATGGGGATGTATGTGCAACAAAAAGCTTTGTAGAACTCCTTGCAGAAGATCCACAGGATGTTAGAGCTAACGTATTCTTAGCCCCATCTGCTGATAAAAAGAAAGTATTTAATGGTGCTAAGGTCTATCTGAATAAGATGCCTGCATATAACGGAGATGTTCGTTATTCGAACATTCCTTTACTTCGTCTCTCTGAAGTTTATCTTAATGCAGCAGAAGCAGCTTTTAGATTAGGAAATACTACAAAAGCGGCTCAGTACTTGAATGATATTATCAAAAATCGTACAAGTGATACCACTAAGCAGGTTACAGCTTCTGATGTTACTTTAGCGCGCATATTGTTGGAACGTCGAAAAGAACTTGTAGGTGAAGGACAACGTTTCTTCGATGCTCTCCGTAATAATGAGACTATCACTCGTTATACAAGTGATGCATCGCGTGGTTGGCATGACGTATTAACGACAGAGGCTCGTAGTTACAACCGAGATTATTATAAGGCATATCCTGCAATTCCTGGTTATGAGGTTGATGCAAACTCTAATCTCAAAAATCAGCAGAACACTGGTTATAGTAACTAATAAATAACTTTCTTTACAGATCAATATTTGGGGAGCTAATTGTCTAAAGCAATTAGTTCCCCATCTTGCGTTAAATTATTATGTTTATCCAACTTCAAGAGTAATAAACTATTATTCTTTTATTGTGTTCGTCTTTAGTTACTCCCTAACAGCTTTTTATCTCTGTTATAAGAGAATGGTTCCTATAGGCTTCTATCTCTATTTGTTGAGATAGAGATTATCTAAAACTAATTTTCCTGTCATTCCTGTCATCCAAAGTACTTGTCTAACTCATTTGTTTGCAATGGAGTTATGTGAAATGTTAAAAGTGACAGCAAATCAAAATAAAACTATTCTTGTACGTTACATAAATATATCACTTTTGGTAGGGAATCATTATATCTTGCTATGAGAAGAGTCTTTTGTTATAGAGGATAGTGTCAGTGGTTAGATATGATTCGGCATAAAAAAGTGCTGTAGAGATTAATAAAAGTGTTGTTTCTGCGTTATATATCATATGTCTATTCATTGTAAGAATGAGATTCGATAAATTAAAGAAGCAGTTAGAACTCTTGATTCTATTGTCTGATGGACGCAATTATACGGTTGAAGAACTGTGTGAGCGGATGAACTTGTCGCGTAGGAATTTCTATTACCTACTCGACTTCATCAAGCATGCAGGTTTTATCGTATTTAAGAATCAGGGCTATTATCATATTGATCGTCGCTCTCCTTTCTTCACACAGCTGTTACAGACGATTCAGTTTACAGATAAGGATGTGAAGACGATACATAGTGTACTGACAATGGCTGGTAATGATAGTGAGATGGTGAACCAGCTAAGGCAGAAGTTGGAAAGTTCTTATAACTTCTCTGTGTCTGCAGAGTCACCCATTCGTCGCCAAATGGAGAGTAACCTGAAACTGCTACGCAAGGCCATGGCAGAGAAGAAGACGGTACGTTTAATTGGTTATTCAAGTCCACATAGTCACTCTGTTAAGGATCGTCTTGTAGAGCCTTTCCTTTTGTTGCATAATAATGAGGATGTACGCTGTCATGAATTGGTGTCAAAACAAAATAAGACATTTAAGATTTCTCGCATGACGAGTGTGGAAATACTGGATACATCGTGGTTACATGAAGACAAGCATAGGCAGGTGTTTACGGATATCTTTATGTTTAGTAGTGAGGAACGATATCGTGTGAAGTTACGTTTAGGGCAGTTATCCCACAATCTCTTTAAGGAAGAATACCCACAAGGGGCGCATTATATTACTCCGAATGCGGATGGCTCGTGGCTTTTAGATATAGAAGTATGCGATTATCGTGGTTTAGGTCGTTTCGTTCTCGGACTCTTTAAAGATATAGAAATCATAGAGGGTGATGGTTTTAAGGCATATCTGAGAGCGGAAATAGAAAGTCTTATTGATTCGTCAAACCAACTATTGCAGAAGTAGGAAGTTTATTCTTTGTTCTATTATTCATTGCAAACTATCATTATTTATCATTAACCTTCCATTAATAGAAATATGTTCTCTTTTAGTTAGAGATAGTGCGAGAAGCTTGGGAGGTTTAAAATTCAGGAAAATGTTTACACGTAAGATTTTATTCGTTTTATTGTTTTTTATCACATTCAACGCTTATGCACAGCAAGAACGTTGGGTAGGTACATGGGCTTGTGCGCCACAGACAGTTGATAAGGGTTTTATGCCTTATAATAACCAAATGACGAATCGCTCCGTACGACAGGTCGTGAAGGTGAGTATCGGTGGCCCTGTTATTCGTTTGCAGTTGAGTAATGAACTGTCTTCTGAGCCTGTTGAGATTACCAGTGTTTATATTGCAAAGGCTGGAGAAGGGTCAGAGATACAGAAGAATTCAGCTAAGTATCTCCGTTTTAATAATAAACGTCGGGTAACGATACCTGCTGGTAAGGCTGCCTTTTCAGATGCGTTGAAATTCGATTTACAACCATTGGAGCGTTTGTCAATTACGATTAACTATCTTAAAGCACCAAAAGAACCTACTGTTCACATGGGTTCGCGTACTACATCTTATATATTACGTGGTGTGACAAATGCTAATACTGATTTCTCAACAGCTTTCAAAGAGGACCATTGGTTTAATATTTCTGCTATTGATGTTCTTGATGCCTCTGCTTCCAGTGTGGCTATCCTTGGTAATAGTATTACCGATGGAAAGGGTTGTGTTACAAATGCACAAGACCGTTGGCCTGATTTTATGTCTGCCGTACTGAATGGAGAACATGAGTCGAAGAGTCCGAAAACGGGTGTATTGAATCTTGGTATTGGGGATAATCGTATCCTCTCTGTGGGTTTAGGACAGCCAGGAAAGGAGCGTTTTGATCGTGATATATTGGGACAAAGAGGACTTCGTGCAGTAATCATCTTCGAGGCTATTAATGATATCGGTACGTCAACCAATCCAGAAGAAACTGCTCGCCAGTTGATAGAAGCCTATCAAGTGATGATTAAGAAGGCTCGCCAGCGTGGCTTGAAGGTCTATATGGGGACAATAACTCCTTTTAATGGCTGCAAAGGTTACTTTACAGAGGCACGTGATGCAGCACGTAAGACGGTGAACGAATGGATAAGAACAAACCATGAAATCGACGGTTTCATCGACTTTGATGCACTTATGCGTGATCCGTCATCACCCGACCGTTTGCGTAAAGAATGGCAGATTGGCGATTGGTTACATCCTAACCCTAAAGGGTATAAGATGATGGGAGAATATGCTGCCAAGAGTCTCGAAGACATGAATGTACCAACTCCCTCCAATCAACGACCATTAATAGAAAGGAAGTAATAAAATCCACATCGATTGACTCCTATACGATAATGTCTATCATTCTTACTGAAAATGAAAATCTACTTTAGAATGATAGACATTCTCTTTCTATAGCAAAGCAAGAATCTATAAATAAAGTTTTCTGTCATGTCTGTCACCTATCAGAATCATTTAAGTCGTTAATTAACAGCATACTTACGAGAAATGTTAAATGTGACAGCAAAAGAAAATAAAACTATTTTTGTAATATTATGTACTATATTCTGATCATAATAGATGCTATCACTTCCTAATTTAGAAAAGTCTACTGCTTCGTATATTACAAGGTGAAAGCAGAATCTGATCATTTTTACTCATCGTTAGTTGTATTGTCTTCTTCCCAATGTACCATGTCATAAGGATAATATGGATTATCCTTTAGGTCGGAATCATCTATCTGCAGTATCTTTGCTACGGCTGCGACCTCCCAAGCCCAGTAACCACGATAACAGCTTGTTTTCAAATGATTATTATACCAAGGGGCATCCTTATTCAAGTTATACCATTTCCCGATGTAATCTATCAAAGCTTTCTTCGCTGCTTGCGCATCAGACAACTGTGTTAATTTGAAAAGCCCTTTATACAACTTAGGGAAGGCAAGCTTATTTACATGCGTTTGTTTCTTATCTTCGCCCATTCGAGAGTTCAGCATAAACCAGAGTAAAAGGTCTGGAGTCCAATCAGCTGGCTTTGCCTGATTATCTACCCGTTCCACATAATCAATAAGCTGCTGAAACTCTGCACAGGAAACATTTAGTAGAATACCTAACGAAACTCGTTTCAGGATTTCAAAATATATTGGGTCTTCAATAGCAAGACCCGTTATAAAATACTCCAAAGAATTTGAATATATTCGTTTTAATTCCATCATATTCGCATCCATAGAATACCTTATTTCTATTTCAGAGATGTACTGTTCCCCTAATGACCAATGTAAGTATACGGTATCTAACCTTTTGTTGGTATTCGCTTCCAATATTAATCTCTCGGTTTCACCTTTATTTTTCGCGGTTTCTATCAACATCTTGCTAAAGAATTTCCTATTCTTTATTTTATCCCTAATAGGTTTATCTTGCTTCTGTTTAGCATGACTAAAGAAATAATCAAATATACCCATAACTTATTCTTTTATTAGGAAATACAACCCAATAACATTATTGCTGCATTGGTATTGACGAGGAACTCTTAGAGTCATGATATAATTCCTCTATACTCTTCCAATCAGTAGGAGAATCATCCCGAATTATTTCAACAGCCTTCTGGGTATATAATGTTTCTCCATTAATCCCATCAATGAGATAAATGTTATTCCGATTATCTTTCCAATGAGCACAGACTATATAAATCGGTCGCTTAATGTACTCTCGTTCTTCATAACGTCTTACACTATACACTTCCTTCTTATCCATGAGATTAATACCATATTGGTGCAACATTTTTACTTTTAATGAATCTATGCTAAACTTATAAGGCAAATCATAATCTACACATCTTACTTCATGTCCATGACCATCGAATTGATATCCTTTACCTACTGGCATTTGATAAAGATATGCACAATATGCCGTTATATTTCCCACTGTGTTATACAGATAGATATATTCGTATGGAGAGTCTCTATATGTATGAGACTCTCGAAAGCCAGCAAAGGAGTTATTTACGTATTCATCTTCTAATTCTATAAGCTCACCCAACTTTCCTTCTTTGCGTATACGATAAGCAGTAGGATTTTTTCTTACTAACGTCTTATACTCCTCAATATCAAATCGCTTATATCTTAAAGTATCCTTGTCACTATTATTACTTAAATTATCTTGCCCAACACATGTTGTCGCAAACAATAATAACCATAGAATTACCGATAACTTACTCATCATTAAATATTCTTCTTTTTAATTATGATTCGTGATATGCCACACACACACTTACATTATTGCGATTATAGATTTCTACTCTGCATGGGAATAATACCTATCTAAAGAATAAGAAAGGCTTACTCTGCAGTCAGCTCGAGGACTCTACTTGAACCCTCGTTGGCTGAGAGGACCATCAAACCTACCTTCATCAAATAGTCACCTGTGTACCTTTGTTCGTTACAACTTAATGATGAAGGTGTGGTAGGCATGAGGCTGATTTATCCTCTGCTGCAAGTTCTATATCTGCTTCAGGAAGTTCTTCTTGTGACTTTTCCATCTTCTTTTTCATTCTACTTTTAATCGATCTGATGGCTTGTGATGTACAACAGAAGGCATCAGCTTTCTGCTCGTCGGTCATCCCGTTGTGTTCCATTATATAGTAGAATGTCTCCTTAGGAGTGAACGCATAGCGGGGATTATTGAGGATATAGGCAAGGTCGTAGTCGAAGTTAGGCATAATAGCGTTGAGAGCCTGCTGTTCACGTTTACCCATCTGTGAGATATTTCCACCTTTTAGAATGGTATAGAGCACGTCTATTCCCAACTTAGTTTGTTCGATGGAATCGGCTGTTTTTGTGTCTCCATTATGTGTAGGAGTTTTCTGTTTCAACTGTTCTAACTGATTGATTTTACTGTCAACTTCAGCCTTCATCTCATCTATCGTTGCATCTTTTCGGCGGAGCAACTGCTGAATATTCTGCTCTGTCATCTCTTGTTGTCTGCGATAGGTATGTAGCTGTTGGCGCATACGACGGCGGAACCATACAACGATACCAGATGTAAGGAGTATCAAGATGATAACAAGATAAGCGATATAGAGTTGAAGTTGTAAGGCTTTACGTTGTGCGATAGCCACTTCATAACGGTCTTGTATCTGTATAATCTCAATATCTTTCTCCGGTGAAACCGATAAAATTTGATGTTTTTCAATGCGTGTTCGCAGTTGATTAATACTCTTCTCTTGGTCTTTACGAATACGAGGCTTGAAGGATTCAGCCTTCTTTACGTACAGCAGAGCAGAGTCGCGTTGTCCGATTTGGTTGAAAACAGAGGCTTTACCGAGGTAAATATCCGTCAGTCTGTGACTCTTCTTACTATCATTTGCATAGCGAGCAGTATGGGCGAAGTAGTCAAGTGCCAATTTATAAGCACCATTTTGGGCATTCAATAGAGCAATACGATAGTATGTAGCAAACTTCAAAGAGTCTTCTGTTACGTTGAAAAGGTGCTTTTCTGCCGATTTTAGCTGATACATCGCATTCCTTGTGTCATGCTTAGCCATGAAGAAAGCAGCACTGTCGAGCCTCATCCGAGTGATTCCATCGTCTGTTGCAGGATAGTTAGGTAGTTTTCTTTGGCTGCATGAAAGCAAAGTCAAAAGAGTAATCAGTAATAAAATCGGTTTTTTGTTCATATTTGCAAAGATACACATTCTACTGCGTATTGCCAAATTAGGGTGGGAAGAAAGGGGATGAAAAGCTACCTTAAAGGTTGGTAAAGTGCGAAAACGAGGGAACTTTTATAAGCTTTATTGTGTCAAAGAAGTGAAGTTGTTAGTTGTAAATTATTGATAGTCAAATGTTAACTTGTTTTACATGTGTCAACTCTAATGGGGCTATTGCATTGCATTATATTCTTCTTTACCTTTGCATCGACAATAAGTTCCAATATATGTCATCTGCATTTCATAAACCTGCGGCGACGTGATTGCGTTTAAGCGTTGGCGCAGGTTTTAATTTAAGAATGTTCACAAGACTCTTCAAAGTGAGGAGTTTGTTTATAATAATCCCTCGAAAGGCTGCGTTTAGTAGCTGTAAAGGAGAATAAAACAAAAGGTTTATATGATGAAGCGAATTTTGTTAGCAATGTCACTTAGTATCTGTATGGAAGGAACTGTTACTGCCCAACAGAAGAATATGTCGATGAAACCTTATGAAAATGAGGTTCGGAAAGATACAATCGATACCTTAGGAGTGAAAAAAGAAATGCCCGAGAAGATTATCTGTTGTATTCCTCCAATGCCATCTTTCCCAGGTAATATTCAACAATTCCTCCGTACTCACCTTGTATGGCCAGCCGGTCGTAAGAACAAGAACGTTGAAGGGAGGGTGGTTGTCAAGTTTTATATAGACCGCGACGGTAGCTGTTCTCAATTTAAGGTGCTCCGTTCGTTGAATCCATCTTTCGATGCTGAAGCATTAAGGGTATTGAAGTTAATGCCAAAATGGAATATGAGTTCTATGGAAGGAAGTGGTACTTGGTATGTCTTGCCAGTTTATTTTAAGAAGTAAAAAGCTCAACAATAAAAGTCTACGGTTATGATGAAGAAACTGTTGTTAGTCCTGTTTTTAAGTTTTGTAGTCGTTAGTAATATCAATGCACAGAAGCATAAAAGAACGATGAAACCGAAGAAAAAGGAGCAAACTGAGCAGCCTTATTGTGCTGAACCAGCCTTTGCTCTTTGTTATGATACATTGAATGTGGACACCTTAGGGGCAAAGATGTTTGAAACCGCCGAGGGTTTGAAGCCTTCGTTCCGAGGTAATCTCCTCGAATTCATCGCATCAAATCTTCAATATCCGCCTGAATTGGCAGAAAGCACAGTGTCAGGAAGAGTCATTATAAAGTTTTTTGTGACTCCCTCTGGTCGTTGCTGTCTGTTCAGGGTTATGCGTTCTGTAGACCCATTTTTGGATAGAGAGGCACTTCGCGTACTAAAACTTATGCCAGCGTGGGAGTGGGAAAGAAGACCGAAGCAGGGAGTTTGGCAGCTTGTGCCTGTCACTTTCAGATTATTATAAGCCTAAATTGCTCATGTTGTCATCACTTTTTGTAAGCCGTTTTTTTATTTATATAGCAAGGAAACGAACTTTTAAACGTATATAATTATTATGAATAAGTTTTTGATTATATTCTTTTTATCTTTGATGACTGTAGGTAGTATTTATGCTACGTACAGTAGCCAAATGAAATACCAACAGAAACATATGTGTAATACGAAGGCTATTACCTTGCCAGATAAGTCTAAAAAGGCTTGGCAAGATACCGTTTTTATTCTAAAAGAACTCCCATTCTTTCCGGGAGATTTTAATGAGTTTATCTTTTCTAACTTTCATTATCCCCCATCTTTAATGGAAAATTGTATACAGGGGAGGGTGGTAGTAAAGTTCTGTATTAACCCCAAAGGAAAGTGTGATCATTTTTCTATTGTGCGTTCTGTAGACCCATTGATTGACAAGGAAGTTCTGCGTGTTTTAAGGTTAATGCCAAAATGGAAATGGAGGGATCGAACGAAGAAATGTTTGTGGATGGTAAAGGCTGTAGAATTTCAGTTGAGATAAGAATGAATAATAGTTTAATCGGCAATCTTGTTTTTGGATATAGATATTTTTGTGAGGAGATAAAGCCACGTTGTAGGGGGTAATACCGATGAAATCGGCATAATTGATAGTCTAATGTTAAGCAAGACTATGTTTTTAAGTAATCCAGTGTAGGTTAGGACGAAACAATACTTAAGATTCTATAAGTTTCTATCTTAAAATTCCAATGGCTTTTTGCACCCATCTTATTCTTTTATCGTACCTTTGCAGTAACAAAAATAATAATAGGTAATAAACGAAGATAATAACAAAAATAAAGGAATAATTATGGCAAAGAAAGCTTTATTGATGATCCTTGATGGATGGGGTAACGGTAAGCATGGTAAGGGTGATGTAATCTATAACACACCAACTCCATACTTAGATTATTTGAATGCAGTTAGTGCACACTCTGAGTTGCAGGCATCAGGTGAAGATGTCGGTCTGCCAGATGGTCAGATGGGTAACTCTGAGGTTGGTCACTTGAATATAGGTGCAGGTCGTATTGTTTATCAGGACCTCGTTAAGATTAACAAGGCTTGCCAGAGCGGTGACATCTTGAAGAACCAAGATATCATTAATGCATATAGCTATGCACAAAAGAATGGTAAGAAACTCCACTTGATGGGTCTGACCTCTACGGGTGGTGTTCACTCTTCACTTGATCACCTCTTCAAACTCATCGAGATTGGTAAGGAGTATAACCTCAAGGATGTTTACGTTCATTGTTTTATGGACGGACGTGATACAGACCCAAAGAGTGGTGTTGGTTTCGTTGCTGAGATTCAGAAGGTTTGCGATGCGAATGATGCACATATCGCTTCAGTCGTTGGTCGTTTCTATGCAATGGACCGTGACAAGCGTTGGAATCGTGTGAAAGAAGCATACGACTTGCTCGTTGAGAGTAAGGGCGTACAGGCTACTGACATGGTTAAGGCGATTGAGGCAAGCTATGCAGAAGGTGTGACAGACGAGTTTATCAAGCCTATCGCAAACTCTTCTGTGAATGGTAAGATTGAGGAGGGTGACGTAGTTATCTTCATTAACTTCCGTAACGACCGTGCTAAGGAGTTGACATCTGTGCTCACACAACAGGACCTCCCAGAGGAGGGAATGCACACAATTAAGGATCTGCAGTTCTACTGTATGACTCCATACGATGCAAACTTTAAGAACGTGAATGTTCTCTTCCCTAAGGAGAACGTAATGGATACATTAGGTGAATACCTCAGCAAGCTCGGTAAGAAGCAGCTTCATACAGCCGAGACAGAGAAGTATGCACACGTAACCTTCTTCTTCAATGGTGGTCGTGAGCAGCCTTACGAGGGTGAAGACCGTATCTTGGTTCCTTCTCCAAAGGTTGCGACATATGACTTGCAGCCAGAGATGAGTGCCTTCGAGGTGAAGGATAAACTTGTTGGTGCTATCAATACACAGGAGTATGACTTCATCGTTGTGAACTTTGCTAATGGTGATATGGTAGGTCATACAGGTGTTTATAATGCCATTGCAAAGGCTGTATGGGCAGTTGACCAGTGTGTAAAGGAGGTTGTTGAGGCTGCGAAGGCTAACGATTATGAGACGATCATCATCGCTGACCATGGTAATGCAGACAACGCAATCAATGAGGATGGCAGTCCAAACACTGCTCACTCACTCAACCCAGTACCATTCATCTATGTTACAAACAACAATTCTGCAACAGTGAAGAATGGTCGTTTGGCTGACGTTGCTCCTTCAATCCTTCATATTATGGGCTTAGAACAGCCAGCAGATATGACAGGTGAAAATCTTATTACAGATTAATCAAAGGTTAATTATATTAAATTAGGCAAATCCCAAAGGTCTTTTATGACTTTTGGGATTTGTTTTTTTATTACCTTTGCTGCCGTGAGTCGTATTTCGACTCTAATATTATATAGGTATTAGTATTTATTTTTAAGATTAAAGACAATGAAGAATCGTAAGTTAGTATTATCATTAGTAGCCCTTGCAGGACTCTCTTCTCTTAGCGCACAAGCACAGACCAACAATACAGAAAAACCTCATGAGACTATCATGCAGCGTGTTGACACGTTGGCAAAAAAGGTAGGTGCTGATGTTAAACATGCAGAGGGTGTGGAGAAAGCTAAGTTAAACGCTGAGGCACAGAAGGTAGGTGCTGCCGTTAAGAAGGCTGAAACTACTGAGAAAGCAAAGCTCAACGCAGACAAGCAGAGAGTTAAGGCAGACCTTGCTAAGGACAAGGAGAAGGTAAATAAGGTTTATCAGGATGATAAGGCAAAGTTCAATGCTGATGTAAAGAAGGCTGAGAACGGTCTTACTAAAGATGAGCAGAAAGTAAAGAATACTTATCGTAAGGATGAGGCAAAGGTAAAGCAGGATGTTGCTAAGGATAAGCAGAAAGTAAGAAACGCATATCGTAAGGACAAGGCAAAGGTTAAGGCTGGCGTAAAAAAGGTTAAGCAAGGTCTTGCTAAGGACGGACAGAAAATCAAGAACACTTATAACAAGGACAAGGCAAAGGTTAAGGCGTTCTTTAAGAAGGAGAAATAATTTGCTTAAATAGAAACAATTATTTAATTGTAGATAAAAGAGTCGTGTTTATTCACGGCTCTTTTTGTGTTCTTCCGTTAAAAGTGTAGATCGTTAATAGAATGAGATTAATCTACATATAGGGTATGATTACCCCCAATAATATAGTTTTATAAAGGCTCAACACCCAACAACCATCACTCAACACCAGTATGATTACCTCCTATTGGATGGTTTAAGAACGGGGGATAAACTACATGACAAATATAATTAGGTGCGATGTCTATCTGCTTTCTACATACAACTTACTCCCTCATTAGTCGAGTTTTGTAATTTATTTTCATGCAATTCAAAACCAATACATGCTCTTTTAGCTTCTAAAAGACGCCCAATTGGCTTGCAAAAGGTGCCCTTTAAGCCTCTTACTAACGCCCTTTTGAAGTGCAATTAAGCACCTTTTACTTTACTGATTTATAACTAATTGATTTCCTGTTGATTACAAACCTGTTTTTTGTATGTGATTTTACCGTTATTTATTGATGTCTTACTCAAAATTATGTAATGATTTTTCAAACGCTTGTCTGCAGATTTTCGAAGTCTTAAATTGGAAATATTTTCAATGAAGGAGGACGATAATAGGATAGATACTTGACTGTCTTAGCTATGTTTTTGTTTAATGAGTAACTTCGGTTTTTCCTTTAAAGCAATACGAAAAGTGTCTATGCATTTAACGGAAGAACCTCTTTTTGTTTGTTGGTAAGGAAAAAGAACGATTAAGATTGTAGTTTACATAAATTCACTAAACAAACAAGTAGGTTTTAATAAATCTAAAATTTATAAACAGAATGAATCTTTTTTGCAGTTGAAACTTCTTTTTTCATTACCTTTGCGCCCATAAGGGATTATATCCTTTCCGAGTTTTAAAGATATTAATGTATAATTTTTAAACAGTAAAAGATTATGGATTTTAAGAAAATAGCATTATCATTTGTAGTAGCATTTAGCGTATGTTCACTTAGTGCACAGGCACAGAATCAGTGTTCAAAGAAGTGTGATAAGGCTCCAAATGAGCAGGTAGAGAAGGGTAAGCAGTGCGATAAGGCAGGTAAGGCTTGTGATGAGAAAGCTGAGAAGGCTTGTGATAAGCAGGCAGGTAGCTGCTGCAAGAAGCAGGAAAAGGCTTGTGATAAGTCTGCTAAGTCTTGCGACAAGGCAAAGAAGGACTGCAAGAAGGGACAGGCTGGTAGCTGCTGCAAGAAGCAGGCTCAGCCAAAGAAGAAGTAATAGTTTAGCTTTAAAAATAAGAAAGTCGTGTCGAAAGGCACGACTTTTTTGTTGTTATCAGAACTTTATCGTACTTTTGTAGTAACAAAACTGCATGTAGTAAGATGTGATAAGTTATATCTTTGTTTTAATCTTATTACATTTGCAGATAACAATCATAGCTATGGGTGTAAAGATAGAACCATCGTGGGCACAGCAACTGAGTGGAGAGTTTGAGAAACCTTACTTTCAGCAGTTGGTTGAGCAGGTGAAACAAGAGTATGCACAGTTCCCTTGTTATCCTCCGGGAAAGTTGATTTTCAATGCCTTTAATCTTTGTCCTTTCGATAAAGTAAGGGTTGTGATTATCGGTCAAGACCCTTATCATGAGCCTGGACAGGCGATGGGATTAAGCTTCTCCGTGCCTGATGGGGTACAGCTTCCACCTTCATTGCAGAATATCTATAAGGAGATTGCTGCAGATTTGGGTACATCTATCCGTCAGTCTGGCGACTTAACACGTTGGGCAGAGCAGGGAGTTCTCTTGCTGAATGCTACACTTACTGTTCGTGCACATGTTGCCAATAGTCATCAACGGTTAGGGTGGGGAACCTTTACCGATGCAGCTATCAAGGCACTTAGTGATGGACGAGAGAACTTAGTCTTTATGCTTTGGGGCGGTTTTGCGCGTAGTAAGAAGGCACTGATTGACCAGCAACGACATTGTGTCATAGAAAGTGTACACCCTTCGCCACTCTCTGCTAACCGTGGAGGCTGGTTTGGACAGCATCAGTTCTCACGTTGTAATGCCTACTTGACCTCTTGTGGGGCGCAACCTATTGAGTGGTAAGTAGGCAAGTTGACGAGTTTAGGGGTTGACAAGTTAGTTGTTATTAGGCTTATGGGGCGTATTAGCCTAATAACTCTAATAAGAATAGCATAATAGTCAAAGCTCTTTGACACTCTAAAAGCATGTTAGGAGGGAATTATTTACGTGAAAATAAATTGGAAGGGAGTTCCGTTTTAGTGAGAAGATGCTGTTGAGCGAACGGCAAGACATAGTCAGAAATGAAATAATTTAGCGTTAAGAAAGATGGGTAATACGTATGATCATATATTCATGGTGGGTGATGTGCTTGTCTCACCAGATATAATCAATGTGAAGTTTTGCTGCGACCTTGATAAATGTCATGGTCAGTGCTGCATTGAGGGAGATGCTGGTGCACCTGTAACCTTGGACGAGACAATGGAGATTGAGAATGTCCTTGATACTGTTTGGGGTGATTTGTCAGCTTCTGGGCAGTCGGTCATAGATAAACAGGGTGTCGCTTACACCGATGAAGAGGGCGATTTGGTGACGAGTATCGTTGGTGGTAAGGATTGTGTCTTCACTTGTTATGAGAATGGTTGTTGTCTTTGTGCCTTGGAGCGTTCCTACCGTAATGGCAAGACAGGCTTCGTAAAACCTATTTCTTGTTCGTTGTATCCAGTTAGAGTGAAAGACTTTGGGAATGGTACTTGTGGTATTAATTACCATCACTGGCGCATCTGCGCCGACGCAAGAAAAAAAGGAGAAGAACTGAATCTTCCCCTTTATAAGTTTTTGAAGGAACCCCTTACTCGTAGATTTGGTAAGGAGTGGTATGATGAATTGTGTGAGGTAGCTGAGCAGTTGTTGGGGTGATTAGGCTATTAGGCCAATTAGCCTAATAAGGCTAATAAGCCTAATAGCTCTCAACTCTTCCTAAACTGCGATGGACTCATGCCCACATGTTCCTTAAAGTATTTACCCATAAAGCTCTGATTGGCGAAGTTTAGTTCATCAGCAATCTGCTTAATACTCATCGTACTGTTTCTAAGCATCACGCGTAACTCACGTGTAACGTAGGAGTCAATCCAATCACTTGGTGTACGTCTGCTGACAGTACGCACGGTTTCAGAGAGATATTTAGATGTGATACACAGTTGTTGTGCGTACCAACTGACACGCCTTTCCGTACGATAGTTCTTTTCCACAGTCTGAATGAAGTCGCGGAAGATAGCTTCAGCACGAGTCTGTCCTGCTTCTCCTACTTGTTGGAAGCGATAGATGATATCACTCATATCGATGATAAGTGCCTTTAGCATTGTCATAACTAACTCACGACGGAAGCGATGACCAGTATCAATAATCTTCTCCTTGATATGCTGAATGTCGTTTTCTAATGCCTTTGCCTGATTGTTATCAAGGTGGAAAACAGGATGCGTACGGGCAAAGAGGAAGAGAGCAGACAGTTCGTGAACTCCGCTTACAATGTTCTGAAAGAAGTCATAAGACATGATGAGGGCAATTCCCTTGCAATCACGTGAGAGCATATAGTCGGCAACTACCTGTTCTTCGCTAATGATAATGACGTCCCCAGCACCCACCTCGTGCATCTTTGTATCAACAGTATATTGTGCATGACCGCTGGTACAGAGGGCAAGAAAGAGAGACTTCATACGAGAAGGATTGGTAGGAAGTGGTACTTGCGTAATATCCTCGAAGAGAATAAGGTCGTTATCAATAAATTTACCTTCAGGATAGACAGCTTTTGCTTGTGCTACATTAACTTCGAGAAGCCTTATCTTTTTGTTCATTTTCCTATTGTTTTGAATTTGCAAATATACTCATTTATTTCTTCTTTCGAAAAGTTTATGTGGGAAAAAGAACAATATTCATAGTAATAAAAGCGATAATAAGCGATTATAGGTGATAATTAGGAGAAAATAAAAACTCCCTTTCTCGTTTTGTGAGAAAGGGAGTTTCTTTATGTTTTCAGCTTTAGAAGCTGTGTAGAATCTACTTAGAAAAGCTTATGCATCAATGTTAGCATAGGTCGCATTCTTCTCGATGAACTCACGACGAGGCTCAACATCATCACCCATCAGCATAGAGAAAATCTCATCTGCATCAGCAGCATTCTCGATAGTAACCTGCTTCAAGAGTCGTGTCTTTGGGTCCATAGTTGTCTCCCAAAGCTGTTCTGGGTTCATCTCACCAAGACCTTTGTATCGCTGTGTGTGGATAGCCTTTGCATCTTCAACACCATTAGCGTACTTATCGATGAAAGCCTGACGCTGTTGCTCGGTGTAGCAGTATTCGCTTACCTTCTTATAAGTACACTTGTAGAGTGGAGGTGTAGCGATATACAGATGTCCCTGCTCGATAACCTTTGGCATATAACGATAGAAAAGCGTCATAATCAGTGTGTCGATGTGAGAACCATCGACGTCGGCATCGGTCATGATGATAATCTTGTCATAGCGAAGTTTATCGGTATTTGCCTCAAAGTCGCCTTCTCCCTCAACGCCAAAGCGTACACCGATAGACTGAATGATATTCATAACAGACTCTGCCTCGAATACACGATGACGCTGAACCTTCTCTACATTCAGAATCTTACCACGGAGAGGGAGGATAGCCTGTGTATAACGGTCACGTCCCTGCTTAGCTGAACCACCCGCAGAATCACCCTCGACAAGGAAGATTTCGCAGTCTTTAGGGTCCTTGTTAGAACAGTCAGCCAACTTACCAGGCAAGCCACCACCACTCATCACGTTCTTACGCTGTACGCTTTCGCGTGCCTTACGGGCTGCAACACGAGCTGTAGCAGCAAGGATAACCTTGTTACAGATCATCTTTGCCTCGTTAGGATGCTCCTCGAGATAATCGGTCAGTGCCTCACCAACAGCCTGCTGAACGGCACCAGAAACCTCACTGTTACCTAATTTGGTCTTTGTCTGACCCTCAAACTGTGGCTCTGCAACCTTAATAGAGATAACAGCTGTCAAGCCTTCACGGAAGTCTTCACCTGCAATCTCAATCTTAGCTTTCTCCAACTGCTTAGAAATCTGTGGGTCATTGTCAGCGTATGTCTTCAATGTACGAGTCAATGCGGCACGGAATCCCTGCAAGTGAGTACCACCCTCGATAGTGTTGATATTGTTAACGTATGAGTGGATGTTCTCTGTATAATCAGTGTTGTACATCACAGCCACCTCGATAGGAATGTTTTGCTTCTCAGTCTTGAGATAGATAACATCATCGAAGAGATGCTGACGATGGCGGTCAACGTAACGAACGAACTCCTTCAAACCATCCTTAGCATGGAAGACCTCAGTACGTGTCTTGCCTGTTTCTGGGTCTGGACGAAGGTCGGTAAGTGTAATCTTAATACCAGCATTGAGATAAGCCAACTCGCGCATACGACGTGCTACGATAGGCCATTGGAAAACTGTAGTGGTGAAAATCTCTGGGTCTGGCCAGAACTGTTGACGTGTACCTGTCTTGTCAGTCTCACCAACAACCTTTACAGGATAGAGAGGCTTACCCTTCTCATACTCCTGCTGGTAGATTTTACCATCACGGAACACCTGTGACTTCATGTGTGTAGAGAGCGCATTTACACAACTAACACCCACACCATGCAAACCACCGCTGACTTTATACGAACCCTTGTCGAACTTACCACCTGCGTGGAGCACTGTCATAACAACCTCAAGGGCGCTCTTGTGAAGTTTTTCGTGCATGTCAACAGGGATACCACGACCATCATCCTCAACGGTAATGGAGTTGTCCTCGTTGATTGTAACCTCAATGTTCTGACAGTAGCCAGCCATTGCTTCGTCGATAGAGTTATCGACGGTCTCGTTAATCAAGTGATGGAGTCCCTTCTCACTAATGTCACCAATGTACATAGCAGGACGCTTGCGTACTGCCTCCAAGCCTTCTAATACCTGGATGTTACTGGCGGAGTAATTATTCTCGTTTTCTGGATTTTCTGCCATTTTCTTTCGATTGTTCTTATAGTATGCAAAGATACACTTTTTCCTTTATATTTGAAAATAAAAACCTGCAAAAAACACAAAAGAAAGCATATCAAATTGCTGTTTTGTGCTGATAATTAGCTTTTATTCTTTTTAGTGGTAATATTTAATTTCCTTATAAATGAGGATTGTTCGAAAAAGTCATTATCTGTACCTTTGCACCACAAAAACATTAACAAAAAGCCATCCTTATGTTAAATACCTTATTATTTGCATCCCTTGCTATTAGCGGGGTAGCTGGAGTGACTCCAGACTCAGTAGTGAACACAGATGTATCACTTAACGAAGTAGTCGTTACTGACTTCAAGCAGAACAAGAGAAACCTAACTTCTATTGCAGTTTCAACCATTAACAGTCAGCAATTACTGAACCAACAAATTGTGAACTTGAAGGAATTAACGGCAGTAATGCCTAACTTTTACATGCCCGACTATGGTTCATATGCTAACACACCTATCTTTATTCGTGGTATCGGAGCAAAGACGAAGGGTTCTGCCGTGGGTTTCTATGTAGATGGTGTGCCTCATTTTGAGTCGTCAGCATTTAATATTGACCTTAGTGATATTGCTGCTGTAGATGTGTTTCGAGGTCCGCAAGGAACCTTATACGGCCGTAACACTATAGCAGGTGTTATCAATGTCTACACACATAACCCTCTTGATTATCAGAAGACGCGTATAAAAGTAGGTTATGGAATGTATAACGATGTTGTAGCACAGGTTTCTAACTATTCTAAGCTGACTGATAAACTTGGTTTGTCGAGTGCTATTTCTTATCATCATAATGATGGTATGTTCATCAATCAGTTCCTGAATAATAAGGCAGATAAGGTGAATGAGGCTGAAGGACGCCTCGGACTTTACTGGCGACCAACCATGAATTGGCTTATTCATCTCAATAGTACGCTTACTCATAGTAAGCAGAATGGTTATCCATATGCACCATATGACCTTACGAAAGATGTACTGTCACCTATTAGTTATAACCGCAATAGCACTTACAAACGTCTGATTTCAACAACAGGTCTTAATGCTCGATATGAGAATAGTCGTATTAGTTTCAATAGTCAGACATCTTATCAATTCATCAAATCACATCAGGGGATAGACCAAGATTTCACACCAAAGGACCTCTTCTATGCTGATAATAGTTATCATCAGAATATGCTTTCACAAGAGCTAACCTTGAAATCGAATGATAAAGGTCGTTACCAGTGGATTATTGGTATGTTTGGTATGCTACTCCATTCTGACCCCTTTATAGAAACAAGCTATTATACAAAGGATTTCTCGACTCCAACTTCCTATAAAAATCCTACAGCAGGCTATGCAATCTATCACCAGAGCTCTTATAATATATGGAGGGGTTTATCGGCAACTGTTGGTTTACGCTTCGATTATGAGCATGCGAAGATAGACTACAATCAAGATAAGGTAACGTTAACAACAGGTGCTAATGCACATGTGAAGGACTTTGTTAGTAGTGCAAACTTCCGCCAGTTCACTCCTAAGTTTACGCTTCAATATCTTACAAACAGGGACAATCTCTACTATGCGAGTGTCACTCGTGGTTATAAGCCAGGCGGATTTAACACTATCTTTAAGACCGATGCAGAGCGTGCATACGACCCAGAATACAGCTGGAATTACGAGGTAGGGGCGCGATTGAAGTTCTTGAATGGACGACTGACAGCTGAAGCAGATCTTTTCTACATTGATTGGCGACACATGCAGACTACCTATACTATTCCTGCTGTGGGTAATCTAATTGCGAATGCAGGACATACGGATAGTAAAGGATTCGAACTTTCATTTGCTTATCATCCAATAAAGAGCTTACAGTTTAGTATGAACTATGGTTACACCCACGCTCGTTACTTGGAATATAAGAAGAGTGCTACAGAGGATTTCTCGGGTAATAGACTTCCAATGGTGCCTAACCACACACTCTCAATGGATGGGACTTACACCGTTTTGCAGGCAGGTTGGTTTGATAAGATTGTCGTTAATGCAGGCTTAACAGGTCTCGGTCGTATCTATTGGGCTGATGATAACGTTGTACGCCAGAACTTCTATGCAACGCTTAACGCAAAGGTTAGTCTCACAAAAGGTATATTCACATGGGATTTATGGGGTAAGAATCTGGCAGGAACTGACTATATAGCGTACAGTTTCAAGATGTCAACTGGTAACTATGCACAGAAGGGTAAGCCTCTTACCTTTGGTACTTCCCTCAGCATGACATTCTAAGGAGAGGATAAAGGGTAGGAGAAAAAGGATGCTGTAGCTAATTCAGCTCACTTCTCCTAAAGTCCTTTCTCATGATATGTAACACGCTGCTCTACTTATATAATTCACAACATGTTCAACAGCATTTCATCAAAGAAACTAAGTTTTGGTACGTTCTTCTGTCTATATATTGCACAGATGGTACCGTCATCCTTTCTTATGACAGCCTTACAGGTTATCATGAGAGAAGGACAATATAGTCTTGCAACCATTGGATTGCTAAACCTTGTCCGAGTTCCATGGACAATAAAGTTCCTATGGTCGCCTTTTGTTGACCGCCACTGCGTAACAGTGCGTGACTACAAACGTACGATTATCGCTACAGAGTTGATATATGCCGTTGCACTCTTAGCCACAGGGCTGATTAATGTACGTTCAGAAATCATGCTTGTAGTCATTCTGGCGTTTATCTCTATGCTTGCTTCGGCTACGCAAGACATTGCTACAGACGCGCTTGCCATCCTTTCTTTTAAGAAGCACGACCATAGTATGCTTAATAGTATGCAGTCTATGGGAGCTTTCGGAGGTGCTGTTATTGGTGGAGGAGTCTTGCTTATCTTACTGAAAAGCTATGGTTGGAATGTTGTAGTACCCTGCTTAGCCTTGTTTGTTTGTATGATGATTATTCCTTTAATGTTTAATCCTCATATCAAGATAGAGAATGAGAAACCAAGAGAGCGTGCGAAGTGGACTGACATCTTTAGCTTCTTTGGACGTAAGGAGATATGGCCACAGATAGGTTTCTTGCTGCTGTATTATATGGGAATCATCGGTATTCTTTCCATGTTGCGTCCTTACCTCGTTGATAAGGGGTACGATATGAAGGAGATAGGATTCCTTACGGGTATCGTCGGAACTGCTGCTTCCTTCGTTATGGCGTGGTTTTCTGGAGTTCTCATACGGCGAATTGGAATTTATAAGGCTCGTATTATCATTGCAGGACTTATTATACTGGCACCTATCTACTTCCTTGCAATGACTTTTGCCGACTTTAACAAGACTGCATTTGTCATCGGAATCATTTATATTCAAGCTTGTTACGGATTGGCAACTGTGGTTCTTTACACTACAGCCATGCGATGCGTACGTCCTGGTAGAGAAGGGACTGACTTTACCATACAAATTGTTATTAGTCATGTAAGCGGTCTGCTTGTTGCGGTATTGGCGGGAACGGTGGCACATATCTTCGACTATCGTGGTCTTTATATAGCTGAGACAGTGGTGGCTATCGTCAGCCTTATTTATGTTCTCTCAGCCTTTAAAAAGGAACAATAAACCATGTGTTCCTTTACAGAAGAACGTGGCTTTGCCCCAAACCGATCACGTATTATGGTCTAATGACCTATTCAGATTATATCATAGTAAAGTTAGGCTTGTAAGCCTATTGTGCTTTCCTTATAAATGAGGATTGTTTATGTTAGGAGGTATTCGTACCTTTGTCATATAATTTATTTCGACGAATGAAGCAAGAACTGATTGATAAATACAATGTATCTGTACCTCGTTATACGAGTTATCCACCAGCTAACTTCTTCCGACCTTTTACTGGGGAAGAGTTTTTGAAGGAGGTTGATTATAGCAACGAGGTGCGTGAGAAGAATCTTTCCTTTTATTTTCATATGCCTTTCTGTCGGCGTCTGTGTCATTATTGTGGCTGCAACTCTTACCCTATGGCGAAGGAAGAACGTGTTGAAGCTTATGTGCAAGCGTTGCATAAGGAGATAGATCTCATTGCAAAGCATATAGATAAAAGTAGACGTATATCGCAGATTCATTATGGCGGTGGTAGTCCAACTGCTATGCCTGTAAGTGTTCTTAAAGAACTGAATGAGCATCTGCTGTCGCTCTTTTCTACGATAGAACAGCCTGAGATAGCCATAGAATGTCATCCAGGTTATCTAACAGCAAAGGACTGGCAAGGACTGTTGGATGCACGTTTTAATCGTTTTAGTTTAGGCGTACAGGACTTCAATGGAGAGGTGTTGAGGCTTGTTAATCGTACGCCTTCAGAATTGCCAACAGAGGAAATAGTATCAATTCTTCGTAGTGCGGGTGTTAATATTAATATGGATTTCCTCTTTGGCTTACCACTTCAGACATCGGATAGCTTTAAGAAGACGATAGAGCGTGCTGTAGCAATGCGTCCCGACCGTGTTACAACATTTAGTTATGGACACTGCCCATGGATATTTAAACGTCAGATTATACTTGAAAAGGCTGGTCTTCCTGATACTGAAGAGAAGGCTTTGATGTTCCAAAAAGCTAAAGGTGTGCTGCATGAGGCAGGTTATCTTAGTGTTGGTTTGGATCATTTTGTACTTCCTAATGATGAGCTATCTGAGGCTTTGCAATCTCATAGATTACATCGAAACTTCCAAGGTTATTGCACTCGTCGCACAACTGGACAGGTGTATGCCTTTGGTGTGACGGGTATCAGCCAATTAGAGACTGCCTATGCACAGAATACAAAGTCGATAGACGAATATATTTCAGAGGTTTCTTTGGGTACATTGCCTATCCGAAAAGGCTACCAATTAACGCCCAAAGAGCGTATTGTACGTGAGGTAATTGAACGTTTGATGTGTAACTATCATCTTGATTGGACACATATTGCGGAAGACCTTGCAGTGTCGGTAGCTGACGTGAAAGGTGCTATCAATTATGATGTTGAACGTCTGCAAGAGATGAAAAGAGATGGTATTCTTTGTTTGACAGAGAATACCTTGGAGATGACAGGGGAGGGGAATCCCTTTGTTCGTACTGTGGCTGCTGTGCTTGATCCGATGATGGTGGCTACGGATAAGAAGTTTTCTAAGCCGATATAAAAGTTTTACCCTTCCTTATCGTTGGGTAGAGAAACAGGGGAGGGGAATCTATATAGCATTAATATTATGGAAGAAAGAAAGATAGTTGTTGTTGGTGCAGGTCTTACTGGTCTTACTTGTGCTGCTTATCTACGTCGTAAAGGTCAAGATGTAGTGGTCTTGGAGGCTACCGACCGTATCGGTGGACTTATGCAGACGGAAGAGGTTGATGGCTTTGTGATGGAACAAGGACCGAGTACGGGTACTATTAAATACCCTGAAGTGGCTGAACTCTTCGATATGTTAGGCGATGATTGTACGCTGGAGGTGGCACAGAGTTCTGCTAAATGTCGTTTGATATGGAAGGATGGACGCTTCCATGCCCTACCTTCTGGACTTTGGTCTGCTATCACAACTCCTCTCTTCACGCTGAAAGATAAGTTCCGCATCCTTGGTGAGCCATGGCGTAAGAAGGGAACAGACCCTAACGAGAGTGTGGGAAGCCTTGCTGAACGACGCTTGGGACGGTCTTTTGTTGATTATGCAGTCGACCCTTTCCTTTCTGGCGTGTATGCTGGTAATCCTTATCAATTACCAACTCGCCTTGCTTTGCCTAAACTCTACGACTTAGAACAGCGTTATGGGAGTTTTATCAAAGGAGCTATAGCACTTGCAAAACAACCGAAAACGGACAGGGAAAAGCGTGCAACAAAGGCAGTCTTCTCTACTCGTGGCGGTTTCCGTAGCCTTGTTTCTGCGTTAGGGAGAGTGATAGGTGATGAGAGAATCCTAACGAATTGCAAAGACCTAAGTATAGAGCCGTTAGGAGATAAGTGGAAACTATCTTGGGGTAAGAATACGATAGTAGCTGAGCAGGTTGTTACAACTTGTCCTGCTTATGCCTTACCAAAGTTGTTGAGCTTCTTGCCTAAGGACCAACTTGACGATTTAAGCAATCTTTATTATGCTCCTGTGATTGAGATAGGAGTAGGAATGAAGAATACGGGGGATGTACATTGGAATGCCTTTGGCGGATTAGTACCGTCTAAAGAAAAACAGAATGTGTTGGGAATCCTTATGCCTTCCGCTTGTTTTCAGGGGCGTTCGCCTAAGGAAGGAGCTAATTATGCGTTCTTCGTTGGTGGTGCTTGTCATCCTGAATATCTCAATAAGACAGATGAAGAACTGACAGAATTGGTTAATACGTCCCTTCATACGATGTTGGGATATCCCAAAGGTACCCGAGCCGATGTTATTCGTATTTATAGGCACAGTCATGCTATTCCACAATATATGCCCGAAACGGATGCTCGCCTTCGCACTATTGATGCCGTAGAACGTGCTTATCCAAGTTTACATATTATTGGTAATCTGAAAGATGGTATCGGTATGGGCGATAGAATCAAGCAGGCTGTAGATATGGCAGAGAAGATTTATTTCGCTTTATCGTAAATACAGCTGTCTTACACGTAATATTTTTTATTTTAATTTGCTGTCACTTTTAACACTTCTTTTACTCCCCTGTAAACGAATAAGTTAGGTGTTTACAGTGGATGATAGCAGTGACAGCAAATTGAAAATTATCCCATTTGGTGAAGCTCTGTCTATACATCAAACAAGTATATATAACATGCAAAAAGCCATAATCCCAATAGGATTACGGCTTTTATTGTTCTTTTCAGCTATGACTGAAAGTATTTTTTTATCCCAATGCAGCTACGTGCTTGCAGAGAGCAGACTTCAAATTAGCTGCCTTGTTCTGGTGGATAACGTTAGTCTTTGCCAACTTGTCCAACATCTTCTGTACAACAGGGTAGAGCTTAACAGCCTCTTCCTTATCCGTCATGCTACGCAACTTGCGAACAGCGTTACGCATAGTCTTAGCATAATATCTGTTGTGCAAGGTCTTAACCTTGTCCTGACGGATTCTCTTCAATGATGATTTGTGATTTGCCATCTTTGTTTTCTTCTTTTATTTTACTTGTAGTCCCTAGCAGAGTCGAACTGCTCTTTAGAGAATGAAAATCTCTCGTCCTAACCGATAGACGAAGGGACCATAGCTGATTTTGCGGGTGCAAAGGTAGCCCATTTATTTTAATCAACCAAACTTTTTGCTAATAAATTTTCGTAAGAGGCTGTATTTTTGTATTTTTGCATTGTTTTTTATATGATTTTGAAGTCAAAGGCAATTGTTTTGCGTTCTCTGAAGTTTGGTGACTCATCACTAATAATTGATATGTTTACCGAGTTAGAGGGGCGTATTTCTTTTATAACGCGCATTCCTAAGACGGCAAAAGGGAAGATTAAGAAGCAGTATTTTCAACCGCTGACCTTACTCGACCTTGAATTTGATTACCGTCCGCGAACTTCTTTGCAGCGTATAAAGGAAGTGCGTATCCTTCGTCCTTACGGCTCTATACCTTTTGACCCTGTGAAGTCGGCTATACTTCTTTTCCTTTCTGAATTCCTTTATTATGTCACGCGTGGTGAGCAACAGAACGCCCACCTATATAATTATATATGTGCGAGTATGGAATGGTTGGATGAGGCTGAACATGATTATGCCAACTTCCACCTTGTCTTTATGATGCGTTTGAGTCGTTTCATAGGTTTCTTCCCTAATCTCGATGCCTATCAGGCGGGTGCTTGTTTTGATCTTCGCAATGCAACCTTCACTGCGAGTGCACCTCTTCATTCTGATTATTTACTCCCTGTTGATGCCGCGGGTATTAATCAATTGATTCGTATGGACTATGAGAATATGCACCTTTTCCGTCTTTCTCGTCACAATCGTAATCGTATTTCTGATATAGTATTGCATTACTATCGAATTCATGTGCCTGATATGCCTGAGCTAAAAAGTTTTCAGGTAATGCGCGAGCTGTTTAGTTAATGGGTTTTATGATGCCTATTGGTTTCTTAAAATGATATGCTTGATTTCTGTTGTAGATGTAGTGGCTGTCTTAACAGATAGCAAAAATCCACAAACATACTGGAGAGTGTTAAAGAATCGTCTCAGAAAGGAAGGAAATGAAACCGTTACAAATTGTAACGCTTTGTAGCTGTATTGACAAGAGTTAAAATCTATAGAGATAAAAAAACATGCTTCTCTGTGAGAATTCTTTTCATGGGAAAAATAATTCTCTTCATGAAAAGAGATATTTTTGTTCATGAAAATAAATTCTTTTATTCGTGATAAAAAATGCGATACCTTTTTTATATGGTTCGTTTTTTTATTACTTTTGTGGTCTCGAAGCATGAAAATTCAAATTTTGTCTATATATAAAATAAGTCTATGAAGTTAACAGAACAGCGCAGTAGTATGCTTCATGGTGTACTGCTGATTACTTTGTTTGCCTGTGCAGCGTTCTATATCGGTGATATGGGATGGGTGAAAGCACTTTCGTTGAGTCCGATGGTTGTTGGTATTATCTTGGGTATGCTTTATGCCAACAGTCTTCGCAATAACCTTCCAGACACTTGGGTGCCTGGTATTGCCTTCTGTGGAAAACGTGTTTTGCGCTTTGGAATTATCCTTTATGGTTTTCGTTTGACCTTTCAAGACGTGGTGGCTGTGGGTTTCCCTGCTATCATTGTGGATGCAATTATTGTATGCGGAACGATTCTCTTGGGTGTTTTGGTAGGTAGACTTTTGAAGATGGACCGCAGTATAGCTCTTTTGACAGCTTGTGGAAGTGGTATCTGTGGAGCCGCAGCGGTGTTAGGTGTCGACGGTGCTATCCGTCCGAAGCCTTATAAGACAGCTGTAGCGGTAGCGACGGTGGTAATCTTCGGAACACTTTCAATGTTCCTTTATCCTATTCTTTATCGTGCAGGTGTCTTCGATTTATCACCCGATGCAATGGGAATCTTTGCGGGTTCTACGATTCATGAGGTGGCTCATGTAGTCGGTGCAGGTAATGCCATGGGTGCTGCAGTGAGCAATTCAGCCATTATTGTTAAGATGATTCGTGTGATGATGTTGGTACCAGTGTTATTGGTTATAGCTTTCTTTGTTGCAAAGAATGTTGCTGAGCGAGATGATGAGGCTGGTGGTAGTCGTAATATAAACATCCCTTGGTTTGCTATCCTCTTCCTTGTGGTCATCGGTTTCAACTCATTGAACTTACTTCCAAAAGAGCTTGTCGACTTTATCAATACCCTCGATACCTTCCTGCTTACAATGGCTATGTCTGCGCTTGGTGCTGAAACGAGTATTGATAAGTTTAAGAAAGCAGGTTTTAAGCCTTTCCTCTTGGCTGCAATCCTATGGTTCTGGCTGATCGGTGGAGGTTATTGCTTAGCAAAGTATTTGGTGCCTGTGTTGGGTGTTGGGTGTTGAATATGGGTGTTAGGTGTTGAATTTTGGGTGATGATGATGTGTAAATATTGGCTTGGGTGTTGGCTGTTGAATGTTAGGTGATGATGAAGTGCGCATCTGGGGGAACATGTTTTGTGTTTAGGTGTTGGGTGTTGAATGTTAGGTGTTAATGAAGTGCGCATCTGAGGGAACATGTTTGGTGTTTAGGTGTTGGGTGTTGAATTTTGGTTGTTGATGAAGTGCGCATTCGAGGGAACATGTTTGTCTTAGGTGTTTGTTTTGGATTGATTAATATTTAGGACTATGTGAGGAGCGTATTTGTGGCGAGTCTACGATACAATCCATAGATATAACATTGTAGGTAAGGTAGAATGAAGGAACTATTTAGTAAAGCGAAGTTGGGTAAGTTACGTAATTTCCTTTCGTTGCTATTGATAATGGGATGTTATGTTATCTATCAGAGATTTCTGGTGGTGGCATATTATGATATTGGACTCTTTATTGTTGTTACGGTTGTGGCAGTCCTATATGATAAGTTGATAGCATCGAAGGGCTTTGATGCTATAGTTAATAACGCATGTATTTGTTGGACAGTAGTTGGGCTCACTCTGATGTTAAGGTCGTATTATCTGCCCGAAAAGATTTATAAAGTACCATTAGATGGCTTTTCAACTTTTAGAGTAGATCATATTTATTTTAGCTTTAAGGGGAGATCTTTTAAGCGTTCTTTCTCACTTTCAGACTATGACCTTTCTGATAGTTGTAATCAATATGATGTGGAATTGTATCTAAAAGAGCCACTTCCAACGGTCTATTATATTTCTGGAATGAGCCTTTGTAAGAAAGAAAATACTACAAAATAGGAGAAGTCTTGCCCTCTCCTACGAGTGTGCGAAGCCTTAGCACGTTATGTGCGGACGCCTAACACATGTGGTGCGGAGGCTTAATAAGAACGCATATAAGGGTAAAGCGACTTATAGAAAGGGTGCCTTTTCCCAAAGGGAAGGGGTTATTCTTCTTATAACGAAGAAGGTTGATGAATCAAAAAAGGCTGAACTTCTTTCGGAGTCCAGCCTTTTCTTATTTTTGATATAACTATTATACGAAGCTAATAACGCCCTCAACAGCGCCTTCGTTGCTTTCGTTTTCTTCA
The DNA here is from genome assembly GCF_000517825.1 of Prevotella sp. ICM33. NCBI lineage: Bacteria > Pseudomonadati > Bacteroidota > Bacteroidia > Bacteroidales > Prevotellaceae > Prevotella > Prevotella sp. ICM33. Next base: position 70,359 of record NZ_JACD01000007.1, on the reverse strand, counting down.
TTATCTTGCTCAGGATTACTGATGCGCTTGATGTCCTTAATCATCTGCTTAGTACGCTTATAGGTTGGTGTGTTCTCTACAGCAAGGATAACATCCTCGTTGTCGAGTTCATCCGCAGTAAAGCGATAGATGTGTGGACGATGCTTGTATTGTGAGCTGTTGTTGTCCTTATAGAAACGATCACGGCGGTCACGACGCTCTGCAGCCTTCTCCTCTTCCTCTGCCTGACGTGCTGCATCCTCTTGTGTCTGCTTCTTGATATGGCTACCCATACCGTCAACATCCTCGATACCGAAGCCCGTTGCAAGGATAGTAACCTTAACCTTCTTGTCGAGTTCAGGGTCAATAGCAAGTCCCCATTTCAACTCGAAGTCTGCGCTGAAGTGGTTCATGAACTCTGTTACATCGCCCATTTCCTCCATTGTCAGACCAGGGTTGTCCTTGTCATCAGTATTGAAGTTGATAGAAAGCAGAATCTTCTTAGACTTATAGACATCGTTATCGTTGAGCAGTGGTGAGTTGAGTGCATCCTCAATAGCCTGCTTCACACGACCTTCACCCTCACCGTAACCGGTAGACATGATAGCTACACCACCATCTTTGAGGACTGTCTTAACATCGTTGAAGTCGAGGTTCATAATACCATGAACGGTGATAATCTCTGCAATACTCTTAGCAGCCACGCTCAGTGTGTCGTCAGCCTTGCGGAAACCATTGAGCAAACTCAGTTCAGGATAAATCTCGCGGAGACGTTCGTTGTTGATGACGAGCAACGCATCGACGTGCTTTGCCATCTCTTCAACGCCATCCAACGCCTGATCTATCTTCTTAGCACCCTCGAAACGGAAAGGAATTGTAACGATACCCACGGTGAGAATGCCCAATTCCTTGCTGACACGTGCGATGACAGGTGCTGCACCAGTACCCGTACCACCACCCATACCAGCGGTGATAAATGCCATCTTCGTACCATCGTTGAGCATACGCTTGATATCCTCGCTGGTCTCTTCTGCAGCCTGACGTGCACGTTCAGGACGGTTTCCAGCACCTAATCCTTCCTTACCCAATTGCAGATGAACAGGAACAGGAGAGTCGTTGAGTGCCTGCGCATCCGTGTTACAGAGTACGAAGGTCACATCGTGGATACCTTCTCTGTACATGTGGTTTACGGCGTTACCACCACCACCACCGACACCAATGACCTTGATGATGCTATCAGCTACATCGCCGTCACCGAAGTCTAATATATCCATTTTATTATTGTTTTCTGCCATAACAGTATGTTGTCTATGTTTATTTCCTATATTCTTTTTCTGTTTGAGCTGTTGGATTATTCTTCATCCTCACTCATAATGGTTTTTCCGAACTCCTTCACCTTACGTGAGAATTTGTTCCAGAAACTATTGCGACGCTTCTCCTCTTCGAGTTCGCGCTCTCTTGCTTCCTCTTCCTCACGCAGCTTGCGCTCTTCCTCTTCACGCTTGCGACGCTCAGCTTCAGCCTTCTTTTTCTCTTCAGGTGTTGGAACAATACCTTGTCCCTGTCTTGTTGTAGATGATGGCGTATAAGGTTGCTGCTGTTGGTCAATAGGAGTTGCTACTGCAATGTCTTCGTTGTTGAAGAGATTGCTCTGTGCAGGGTTGTATTCTGGTCCAGCACAGTTCATTTCTCCCTTGATAAGCAAACCGAGAATTGTGTTCATGTCACCATTCTTAGCTGTGATATCAGCATTGCTTGAAGCGATGGTATGTGTGACGAAGTTTGCTTTGCGAATCTTGTCGATATGTGTGGTATTACGAATACAGCGTTCAATGTTCTTCAAGTTCATACCGCCACCAGTGAGAATGATACCGCCAAGGAGTTTGTCGGCATAGTCAGATGGAACCTGACACCATACATTCTCAACGATTTCGCCAATACGTGCCTCAACGATTTCAATGAACTTACGGCTCTCTACGGTACGTTCTGAGTCGATAGAGTATTTTAATGTATTATCGATATCGTTATTTTCAGTGAAAGCAGAACCATACTTAAGCTTCATAGCCTCAGCATCCTTTTCTTCCATCTGTAGGCTGGCAATGTCCTTTGTAATATTGTTACCACCCAATGGAATAACAGCCAAGTGACGGAGAATGTTCTTGTAGTATACAGAAACTGTTGTTGTGTCAGCACCGAAGTCAACCAATACACAACCTCCACGTTTCTCAGCCTCGCTCAATACGGCATCAGCCAAGGCCAAAGGTGCAAGGTACATCTCGGCAATAGAGATGCCAGACTTCTCAAAGCAGTTGTTGAGGTTATCATAGAAAGCCTTGCGCCAAAGGATATTAAGGAAGTTACCCTCCAAGCGAGTAGCTTTGATACCGACTGGGTCGAGAACAAACTGGTTGTCAACCTTATACTCCTGTGTGGCAGCATCGAGAATCTCTTGGTCAGGATAAGTCATATTGCGGTTGGCATCCATTAACTCATTAATCATATCTGAGGTAATGATGGTATCAGTAGGCAGATCCTTTACGATAACGTTGCGAACGCTTCGTATAGACTGTCCTCCCACGCCTACATAGACCTGAGAAATCTCATACTTCAGTTGTTTTCTTAGTTTGTTGATGATGCCAGTGAGGCACTGTCCGGTCTTGTCGATGTTGTAAACGACACCCTTGCGAATACACTGTGTAGCGTCTTCCTTTACAACAGCAAGCACGGAGATACTGCCGTCAAGATTCTTTTTGCCAGCGATTCCCGTAATCTTTGATGAGCCCAATTCAATGGCTACTATGAACTCTGCCATATTCGTTAAGTATTATGTTCCTTATTTTATATTCTCTAAAATGATATTTTTTATTCCGTAAGTCCTGCTGAGGCATCTTCTTGCCGTTTCACTTCCTTACGGGCTTTATCTCTTTCCTCCTCTTCTGTACGTTGTACGTCTTCTACTTGTTCAGACTGAGCCTTCTTAAGCAATGCATCCTCTTCTTCTTTCTCGGCTTTCTCATCACGTTTCTTACAGATGATTTGGTTGTCGAATTCTATGTCGATGTAAGAGTATTTGTTCCAACCAGCCTGTGAAAGACCATATCGATAGAACTTCTCTAAGCGTGACAACTTCTTTTTAACGAAGATATTTATATCATGCTTACGCTTCCATGGACCGTTGTTTTTAGGCAAGTAACCCATGAAGATGATATGATTACCGACACGTGGTACTAACTCGATGCCTCTGTCTGGTAAGACGTTAATCTGCTCTATTTGGTTCAGCCATAGTGGTTCTGCACTGATAGCCTTGGCAAGAGGAGCAATATAAAGGCGTGCAAAGTTATTATCTATATTGCCAGTTGCAATGATCAAGTCGCTGGTGTACTTAGAGTTCGGAAGTATTCCCCCATTATCATCAAGATAGTAATCAGCTCCATTGCTACTCTTAATGCGGATAATCGGCATACGTTGAGTAATATAGATGTTGACGTGTCCATCTTTTGTTTTGTAGCATTGGGCTGTATTGATGAATGGTCCCACTTTTAATGCCTCCTCAATGTTGCGCGGATTGATGTCAGTTATCTTCTTATTGAGGGGATAGAGGTGTACCTTCTCTAATATTTGTTTGATTTCTGTTGCGGTAAGAAAGCCAGCATTGTTAGAGTCAGATATGTTGATATTCACTTTGGTACATAGCTGTTTGCTCTCATCAGGCTTGTTCCATGAGGTAACTGCCATGATGAGATAAATAGCCAGTACAATGTCCAACGCAGTGATAATTATCTTTTTCCACTTAATGTGCATATCTTCTCTCTTTTGTTTTAAGAGTTTTTGCTTTCTTTCTTCTTATTTCTCGTTGAGTATCTTTGCAATTTCTGGGACATAATTGTCGAGATTACCGGCACCCAAAACAACCAAAACGTCAAAGTCTCTTGACTTTACAAAGTCGAGAACATCGTCCTTTTTAATCATCTGTTTCTTAACATTAGGACTGAGGTTGTCATAGATGAGTTCGCTTGTTACACCTGGGATTGGTTCTTCGCGAGCAGGATAAATCTCTGTCAATACCACTTCATCGAAATGACTGAGTGCCTCTGCAAAGTCCTTATAGAAGTCACGTGTTCGAGTGTAGAGGTGTGGTTGGAAGATTGCAGTAACCTTCTTGTCAGCGTAGAGTTCCTTAAGACTCTTTGCACTCTGCAGAATCTCCTTTGGATGATGCGCATAGTCTGAGAGGAAGACGTGGCGGTTATCCTTTATCTTGAAGTCGAAACGACGGTCAACACCACCATATGTCTTCATTCCATTGCGCAATTCTTCTGCCGTACAGCCATTGAGTTGAGCCATAGCCATTGCAGAGATACCGTTTTCAATGTTGATAGGTATGGGTTGTCCAAGCTCAATATCCTTTATATTTTCAATAGGAGAAACGAAGTCAAAGGTGATGGTTCCGTTTGCAATTCGTATGTTCTCAGCGTGGAAGTCGCCTTCGTCACGGCTGTATTCATAGATTCTAACACCTTCTTGTACGTTTGGTTTCATCTCTAATCCTTTGCGGATAATGAGTGCACCTCCCTTTTGAATGAGTTCTGTATAGTGTCGGAAACTCTCAAGGTAAGCCTCTTTTGTACCATAAATATCCAAGTGGTCAGGGTCTGTTGAGGTGATAACGCTCATCCAAGGACGCAACCAATGGAAAGAACGGTCAAACTCGTCTGCCTCAATCACAACAAAGTCGCTATGGTCAGAGAGGATATAATTAGTGCCATAGTTCTTGGAAATACCACCAAGGAAGGCGTTACAGTCCGAATGACTTTGGTGCATAAGGTGTGCACACATACTGGAAGTCGTTGTCTTTCCATGTGTTCCAGCAAAGCAAAGACCCTTATGTGTTCGGGTGAGTGTGCCGAGAACCTGTGCACGTTTCTGAATCTCAAAGCCATTCTCACGGAAATAAACCAGCTCAGCGTGGTTAGAAGGGATGGCAGGTGTGTAGATTACCAATGTTGATGCTGGTTCTTTGCACGCTGCAGGGATGAGTTGAACATTCTCCTCATAATGGATGTCCATTCCTTCTTTCTCCAAAGTGTGGGTAAGTTCAGATGGAGTTTTATCGTAACCCGCTACTTTCAATCCTTTATGAAGGAAATAACGAGCAATAGCACTCATGCCGATGCCACCTGCACCTACGAAGTAAACTGATTTAATATCTTTGAGTTCCATGTGTTATATATTCTTTTTCTTTCTTTTGTTTGGGGATAGGACAACGTTCTACAATAGTTTCTTTAAACCCTATCTATTGGAAGATAGCTTTATCCCTTAATGAGTTTGATAACCTCATCAGCAATAATCTTTGCAGAGTTCTTCAGCCCCATCTTCTTAACATTCTCACTAAGACTCGCCAACTTCTCATCATTCGTGATGGTATCGAGTGCAAGTTTTATTAAAGTGTCAGGTGCATCAACATCCTTTACGCAGAGTGCAGCATCTTTATTGACCAATGCCATCGCATTCTTTGTCTGATGATCTTCTGCCACGTTTGGACTTGGTACCAAGATAACAGGCTTTCCGATAAGCTGGAATTCACTGATAGAACTTGCGCCAGCACGACTGATAACAAGGTCAGCAGCCTTATATGCAGCACCCATATCACTGATAAAGTCCATTATCTTTAGGTTCGGAAGTTCCTTACCCTTCATCGAATCCAATATCTGTTGATGATAGAATTTACCCGTTTGCCATATGAATTGAACGTCTGATTGCTTGATGAGATCAAGGTGTTCAATGACTGAGCGATTGATAGTTCTTGCTCCAAGGCTACCACCAACGAGGAGAATCGTTTTCTTGTTAGGGTCAAGACCGAAACTCTCACGTGATTCTTCAATAGAGAGTGGGGTAGAGAGGACGTTCTGACGAACAGGGTTACCCGTCATGATAATCTTATCAGCAGGGAAGAAACGGTCCATACCTTCGTAAGCAACACAAATCTTCTTCACACGCTTAGACAATAGTTTGTTGGTAACACCAGCATAAGAATTCTGCTCTTGGATAAGACATGGGATGCCCATCTTTGCACACTCATAGAGCGTTGCACCACTGGCATAACCACCAACACCCACAGCAACTTGTGGCTTAAAGTCTTTTATTATCTGGCGAGCCATGCGAAGACTCTTCCAAAGTTTGCAAAGTACTTCAATGTTCTTTAGCTTATTAGCACGGTCGAAACCTTTGATAGGTAGGCCTTTTATCTCATAGCCTGCAGCAGGAACACGTTGCATCTCCATACGTCCATCAGCACCCACAAAGAGAATCTTCGCCTCTGGGTGTTTTGCCTTAATGGCATTAGCAATAGATACTGCAGGGAAAATATGTCCTCCCGTGCCGCCACCGCTGATGATAATTCTTAAATCCTCGTCCATTTGCATCTTCTTTATAACCTACAAAGGTAATCATTTTTTTTATCTTCTTTCAACTTTCACATTCTTTTTAGTCTTCTCTACAGATTAGACTATTGCATGTGAAACTTTCTCAGAAGGTTTCTTTTCTTCTTTCTTTTTCTTTGCCGAACGGCTTACACTGAGTATTACGCCTATGTAGACGCAATTAATGATAGTTGAAGTACCACCCTTACTGATAAGAGGAAGTGGCTGTCCTGTTACTGGCGCCAATCCTACAGCTACTAACATGTTGAATAACGCCTGTGTAACCAAGAGGAAAGCGATACCCATAGCGAGAAAAGCAGGGAAAGAATTTTCACACCGGTTGGCTATAATTCCAGTTCTGAACAGAAGGATAATATATAGGAGTGCCACAAAGATGGCTCCTTCGATACCTCCTTCTTCAATGATAATCGCATAGATAAAGTCGGAGAAGGCTTGCGAAAGAAAGTCTCTTTCATTAGAGTTTCCTGGTCCTTTACCAACGACATCTGATGAGGCGATGGCTATGTTAGCATGTGCCACCTGCGCATCTTTATCTAAGTCGTAATCTTTTGGTGCAACATATTCGTTACTAAAGAATTTCTTGACACGTGCCTTCCATGTGTCAGCGCGGTGGAGAATTTTACCAATGAATCCGGGTGATTCCTCTTGCTGTGCAGCTACCGTCTGTTCTGTAAGGTTTTGTTTGGCAGATAATTCGTCCTCAGCTTTCTTGTCATCACCCACAAGCATCACCATAGATAGGACGAAAACGCCAAGTAAGACGATGAAACCGATCAAACGACCTAACTGATTGAAAGGAACTCTTCCCACAAACATCATCAATACTACGGTCAAACCAATGAGCATAGCTGTGGAAAGATTCTCACCAAGAATCAGGAGAATAATACCACCAGATAGCCACATGATATATTTAAAGGCTTTTCGATCTGCTCCATGTTCGGTTTGCATTGCGCTAAGTATCTGTGCAATAGCTAATACCAAGGCTCCCTTAGCTAATTCGGAAGGTTGGAATTGAATACCTGCAAAGCTAATCCAACGGCTTGCTCCATTCGTACTTTGTCCTGCTGCAAGTACCCATGCCAGCAATAGTATGGACATGCCCAGTACGATAGGCGTTATGAGTTTGAAGTAACGACATTTAATATTTAATACAACTACCATCAGAGCAATTCCTACAACGAGGATGCTACAATGGTAGATGATAGGACTCCAGTAGTTACCTCCTGTGTACGACAGTGAACTTGAGGCTGAATATACCTCAATGATACTGATGATACATAGGAAGAAGAAGACCATCCAAATAACCTTGTCTCCTTTGAATATGTTACTGAGAGATTTATTCTTCATTGTTTTTTGTTCCTTATGGGATTTATTAGCCTAATTAGTCTTATTAGCCCAATTAGCCTTATTAGCCCCATTAGCCTGATATGTCTTTTCCTATAATGCTCTTACATAACTCTTGAACTGCTCGCCACGGTCTTCCATATTCTTAAAAAGATCGAAGCTTGCACAGCATGGGCTTAGGAGAACTGTGTCACCAGGCTTTGCTAACTCTGCACAAGCTGCAACACAATCCTTCATGGAATGGGTGTCGCGGATAGGAAGACCGAGGTCGTCGAAGTTGTCATGTAGCTTCTTGTTGTCAGCGCCAAGGTAGACAATGCCAGCACACTTCTGCTTAACTAAGTCCTTAATGCTGTTATAGTCATTTCCCTTATCCTTGCCACCAATAATCAAGATTGTTGGTGTGCGCATACTTTCGAGTGCATACCAGCAAGCGTCAACATTGGTAGCTTTTGAGTCGTTGATGTATTGTACGCCAGCAACCTTACATACCTTTTCCAATCTATGCTCAACGCCAGGGAAGTCGCTCAGACTCTTACGGATGTTTTCTTTCTTAATACCGCTAATGTCTGAGGCAATACCTGCTGCTAAAGAGTTATAGATGTTGTGACGTCCTGTGAGCGAAAGGTCTTCCTGCTCCATGTTGAATGGCTCAGGCTGTTCAATCGTATACTGTCCTTCTTCAATGTAACCGATACTGCCCTTCTCCTTTAATTCAGAGAATGGATAGCATACGGCATGTACATCAAACTTCTCGAGTTCCTTCTTGATGACAGGGTCATCGTTCCAGTAAATGAAGCTATCCTCCTTGGTTTGATTCTGAATGATACGCATCTTAGCGTCTGCGTAGTTCTCAAACTTGTAGTCATAGCGGTCCAAGTGGTCAGGGGTGATATTGAGAAGGATGGCAATATTGGCACGGAAGTCATACATATTGTCCAACTGGAAGCTGCTCAACTCAATGATATAATACTCATGTGGATCTTCTGCTACTTGCAGTGCAAGACTGTTACCAATGTTACCAGCCAAACCAGCGTCGTAACCAGCATCTTTGAAGATATGATAGATGAGGCTCGTTGTTGTGGTCTTTCCATTACTTCCAGTAATACATATCATCTTAGAGTTGGTGTATCGACCAGCAAATTCTATTTCACTAATGATATGTGTACCCTGTGCGATAAGTTTCTGAACAATAGGAGCTTCTTTAGGAATACCAGGACTCTTGATGATTTCATCAGCATTGAGAATCTTCTCTTCTGTGTGTTGTCCCTCTTCCCATTCTATACCACGGTCATCAAGCATCTTCTTATACTTGTCCTTAATGGCTGACATGTCAGAAACAAAGACATCGAAGCCTTCTTTCTTTGCCAATACGGCTGCGCCGGCACCACTTTCACCGGCACCAAGTATTACTATTCTTTTCATATATCTTTCCTTTCCTTACTCTTGCTTATGTAATGTTTTTGTTTGCTGGCTGCTTACCTCTCTTCGAGTAAACGGTTACTCGCCTCTTTGGTAGTGGTCAGCTGTGTGGTGTTTCGTATGAACACCAATTGTGCGAACGCCCCGCACATATCGTGCTAACGCCTCGCACGCCTCGTGCTTATCTTATCTTCAGTGTGATGATAGTCATTGCAGCGAGGATGATAGTCACGATGATGAAGCGTAGTGTAATCTTACTCTCATGCACTGCACTATGTGGTTTTTTCAAGAGATACTTACACTCTGGATCGAGTTGACTATCTTGTGTACGGAAGTTGTCATGTATTGGTGTGCGCTTAAAGATACGTTGTTTAACACCTTTACGCTTTCCTAACTTGTAGTACCAAACCTGTACGATAACACTTAAGCTCTCAACAAAGAATACGCCACAGAGAATAGGGAGCATCAACTCCTTGTGAATGATGATTGCACCTACTGCTATGATACCTCCGATGGTAAGACTTCCCGTGTCACCCATGAACACTTGTGCAGGATAAGCATTGTACCAAAGGAAGCCTATCAATGCCCCAATGAATGCCATGAAGAACACTACTAACTCTTCCGAGCCTGGAATGTACATAATGTTGAGGTAGGCTGCGTACTGTATATGGCTACTTACGTAGGCTAATATACCCAATACGACACCTATGATGGCGGAGTTTCCTGCGCACATACCATCCATTCCGTCGTTAAGGTTTGCACCGTTAGAGACGGCAGTGACAACAAAGATAGTCATAAGCACGAAGAGAATCCAGCCACCTGCATTCTTATACTCGCCTAAAAAGCCTACTATCTCTGAATAATCCAGATTATGCAGTTTGACAAATGGAATGGTCGTCTTCAATGTCTTTTCAGCTTTTGTTTCATGTTTGATGACGACTTCCTTACCATTTTGATTTGCAACCTCAAGGTTCATGTTAGCTTTAACGTCAGGAGAAGCCCAAAGTGTTAAGCCAACGATGAGTCCGATGGTTACTTGTCCGATAATTTTATATTTACCCTTCAGTCCTTCCTTGTCGTGCTTGAATATCTTAATGAAATCATCCATACCACCGAGGAAACCCAACCAAATGGTTGTGACAATCATCAAGAGCAGATAGATATTACGTAATCTACCTAACAAAACGACAGGAATCAAGAGTGCAACGATGATGATAATACCACCCATTGATGGTACACCAATCTTTTTGACACCAAATGGGTCAATCTGTGCATCTCGTTGTACCTCTGTAATCTGCTTCTTCTTGAGGTATTTAATGAAGCGTTCTCCGAACCATGCAGAGATAATCAGTGCTAATATCATTGCCAAGATAGAACGGAAACTGATGTAGCCCCAAAGGTGAGAACCACTGATACCGAACTGGTCAAGCCAACGGAAGATATAGTATAACATTTTATTTCTCTTTTATGTTGTTCTTACGATAGACGATAGGGTCTCTATTTTAGAATTACTTAATACCGAAGATTTCACGGATAACCTCGTGGTCATCGAAATGATGTTTCACACCATTAATCTCTTGGTAGTTCTCATGTCCCTTACCTGCAACAAGAATAACGTCACCTTTCTGTGCCATCATGGCTGCAGTGCGAATTGCTTCCTTACGATCAGTAATCGTGAGAACCTTCTTGCGCTGTGTAGTGTCAAGTCCTGCAAGCATATCATCGATAATAGCCTGTGGCTCTTCGTCGCGTGGATTGTCACTTGTAAGGATGACAGTGTCACTTTGTTTAACAGCCTCTTGAGCCATTAATGGACGCTTTCCCTTGTCACGATGTCCGCCTGCACCGCAGACAGTAATGACATGTCCGCCCTTACCATCAAGTACATCGTGAATAGCACTGAGGACATTCTCCAGTGCGTCTGGTGTATGGGCATAGTCAACAACAGCAGTGTAGCCTTCTGGTGATTGGATAGGTTCTAATCGTCCGTTAACACTCTTGAGTGTGCTCATTGCTATTAGGACGTCTTCTGGCTTCTTACCTAACATGATGGAAGCACCATATACTGCAAGCAGATTGCTCACATTGAACTTACCAATGAACTGTACGCCAACCTCTTTACCGTCAACTTCAAGGTACATACCTTCAAAGTGGCATTCAAGAATCTTTGCACGGAAGTCTGCCATTCGTTTGATAGAATAGGTCTTGACGGTTGCCTTTGTGTTCTGAACCATAATCATACCGTTCTTGTCATCGGCATTGGTGATGGCAAAAGCGGTCTTAGGCAATCCGTCGAAGAACATCTTCTTTGCATTGCGATAGTTCTCGAAAGTCTTATGGTAGTCGAGGTGGTCACGTGTAAGGTTGGTAAAGATGCCTCCTACAAACTCTAAACCACCTATACGATGCTGATGAATAGCATGGCTGGAGCACTCCATGAACGCATATTCGCAGCCTGCCTCAACCATCTTCGCAAGTAGACTGTTAAGCTCTATTGGGTCTGGAGTAGTGTGACTTGCAGGAACTTCCTCATCATTAATATAGTTACATACGGTAGAGAGTAAGCCTACCTTATGACCGAACTCACGGAACATTCTATATAATAAGGTGGCAATGGTTGTCTTACCGTTCGTTCCAGTCACACCAACCAACTTTAGTTTGCGTGATGGTTCTCCATAGAACATTGTGGCAACCTTTCCTGCTTCTTCCTCAGTTGATGCTACTTGAACGTATGTTACCTTTTCATTCAGTTCCTCAGGCATATCTTCAAGTAGGATTGCTACGGCTCCTAACTCAATAGCTTTGCTAATGAATTTATGTCCGTCTACCTGTGTTCCTTTCATTGCGATGAACAAGTGGCCGTTCTTTATCTTACGACTATCAATGTTCACTCCTTTAATCTCAACGTCAATATTGCCTTGGCTGGCAATAACCTTAACGTTTTTGAGTAATTCGCTTAACTTCATATCTTTGTTCTTTTCTTATTCTTTATGATTGTAATCGAAGTGTTCTGCCTTTGTGAAGTGAATGTTTATCCCATTCTTAATTCACATTTCATTCCCTTCTTAACCTTTTCGCCTGGTGCAACGCTTTGTTTAATAACACGACCTCTACCGGTAAGTATTACTTTAATACCATGTTTCTCCATCAAGTAAACAGCGTCGCGAGCACCCATGCCATGGACGTCAGGGACAATGTTGGCTTTAGGTGTTTGCTCCTTTTGGAAGGTCAATGACTTTCCTTTTATGGTGGTTGTTCCCCATATAGGATTACCAAATGGGTAAGCACCGTTCCAACCATTCGTTATTTGGAAGCCGAGAGAATTCAGCACATAGTCTGTTGCAAGCAGGTTGCCTGTCTTTGCTGTAGGGATTGTTACAGATGAAGCATCGTGTGCATCAGTAACATTCAGCTTCAGACTTTGTGCCATAATGCCTTCCGCAATGTGGTGGAATACAACACCACTCATGCCACCTCCGGATGCTGGGAGACCTGTCTTCTGTATGCAGACAATACAACTGTAACGTGGTTTGTCGGCAGGGAAGAAGCCTGCAAAGCTGAGGAGATAGTTTGTTCCACCAGTCTTATAACCCAAGGCTCCCTTTGACATCTGGGCAGTACCAGTCTTACCTGCAACGAGGAATTTGTCAGAGCCAGCCTTCTTACCCAAGCCTTCAGAAACAACTTCCGTCAGAATGCGTGTAATATTCTTGATGGTACTTTCCTTTGCAATACGCTCTTTTAATACCTTTGGCGGATTGTTATAGATGACTTCGCCATTTTTTACAATCTGTTTTACAAATCGTGGCTGCATTAGCTTACCACCATTGGCAATCGCATTATAGAAGGTAAGAGTCGATATTGGTGGTATCTGTGTCTCGTAACCAATACTCATCCATGGCAAAGCAGTGGCACTCCAGTTGTCATACTGACCACGACTATTCTTATGTGGCATGCGGATTCGTGCTGGTGAATAGCCAACAATAGGGACATGGAAATCGGTTGCAAGACCTAAGTCGTAGATACCTTGGACGAATTTCTCTGGGTTCTTGTGGTAGTGCATGTCAATGATACGACTGACACCGATGTTTGAACTGTATTTCAAAGTCCATGGCAGCGTCAACGTTCCATATCCTCCACGTGTCCAGTTGTGGTCCTTCATGTCTCGTCCGTACATATTCCATACACCCGGTCCAGTCTGAACGGTGTACATAGTATCAACGAGTCCATCATCAAGGATGGTCATAATAGAGGCTGTCTTAAAGACAGAGCCAGGCTCAAGCAAGTCACTTACGGCATGATTTTTAACCTCTCTATATTCGCCATCACTACATTTATCTAAGTTGACAATAGCCTTCACGTCACCAGTTGCGACTTCCATCACAATAGCAACACCTACGTTACCATTTACATTAGGGTCTTTCAGCTCGTCTAATAAGGCACGCTCTGCTAAGTCTTGCATGCTGACGTCAATGGTAGTTATGATGTCAGCACCATCAATTGGTGCTGTATCCGTGATATCAAGGAACTTGTTACGAACCTTACGACGGTGGATGATACCATTTGTACCACGCAGAATAGAGTCGTATGAAAGCTCTAATCCACAGCGAGCAGTATCCTTAGCGCCGAACATATCACCTATCGTACGTTGAGCAAGTGAGCCAAACGGGCGACGACGTGCGTTAAACTCATCCCAGTGGAATCCACTCTTATATTTAGAAAGGTGGAAAATAGGGAGGCTCTGTATCTCTTTAAATGTGTTATAGTCTATGCGCTCGTTCCATATTGCCCAATGCTTACTCTCCTTGTGGTAGCCTTCCATGAGGTACTTCTTGAAGTAGGCTGCTGATTTCTCAGGGAAGATGTTATTCAATCCCTTGCTGATATAGTTGATGCTATCGACAAACGCTGTGTCGTTTCCTGCAGCTTTGAGTGCGTTGAAGTCCATGTAAACCTTAAATTCAGGTAATGAACTTGCCATAAGTTGCCCATTACAGCTTAGGATGTTACCTCTGGTAGGTTTTACTGTGACGCTGTCTTTCTTTTGAGAAGCAGCAACTTCCAGCCAGTAGGTTCTACCTGCAGTCATGGTGTAGATAGTCTTACCAATAACAGCTACAGCTACAAGCGACATGATGATTGCTATAACGCTGTAGCGGGGCATTACTTTGCTATTATCAAACTTACTCATATCCTATTTCTCGGGTACATCTATAATATAAGGTGGACGGTCAGACATTTTCAGTACACTGTCCTTTCTTGTTTTCAATATCTCAAGTATATGGCTCTCACGTGTCTTCTCTGTGAGTTGACTACTACTTGAAAGCGCACGATACTTAGCGTCCTCTAACTCTTTTTGCAACTTATCAATCTCAATGAGGTACTTCTGTACACTGTATCGATTTGATATGTAGACGATAGTGAAAATCACAGCGGTGATAATCAACCAGATGTTATTACGCAGGAGTCGTGTAGAGAGGATGTCACCTCCAAGAATCTTTCTTAGTGTGAAGTTTGATGATTGTGGTTGCTCATCTTCGCGTGCTTGCTCCTCAATGGCTGCTTTAATCTTTTCTACTTCAACCTCTTCTTCTATTCTTTTTTCTTCCTCCTCCATTAGTGGTGTTGCTACCTCGTTATTCGCAGTAGCTTCTTGTTGATCTTCTATAGTCTCTGCCTTTACGAGTGGCTCTGTGACGTTTATGCTCTCTTCAGTGAAAGCAGTCTGATCTTCTGTGAGAGGATGCTCCGTCAGCGTTGGATTCTTCTTGTCGTTCTCGTCATTCATTTGCTTTCTTTTCTGCTATTCTTAGTTTTGCACTTCGGCTTCGTGGGTTGCGTTCTTGTTCGTCGTTACTTGCAGTGATAACTTTGTTATTGACTAATCGGAATGGCGTTTCTATTCGTCCGAAGAAGTCTTGTTTCACTTTACCCTCTATATTTCCTGACTTCATAATGTTCTTTACCATTCTGTCCTCTAAGGAGTGGTAGGTAATAACCGATAGTCTACCGCCAGGGCGAAGTAGTTCAGTTGCTGCCATAAGCATTTCCTTCAAGGCATCCATCTCGTGGTTTACTTCGATGCGAAGGGCTTGAAACATCTTTGCCATGTCTTTCTTTTCGCGTGCCCGCTGAAAGAAAGGTTCGATGGTTGTCAGTAAGTCGTTCGTTGTTTTATATGTTTTCTGTCCTCTTGCCTTGACAATGGCTGAGGCGATGCGGCGCGACTGCTTCAGCTCTCCGTAGAGATAGAGTATGTCTGCCAATCGTTCTTCATCGTAGTCGTTGAGAATGTCGGCAGCAGTTATTCCTGCTCGTTTGTTCATTCTCATGTCGAGTGGAGCTTCGAAGCGGAATGAGAATCCACGTGTCTCATCATCAAAGTGATGACTGCTAACACCAAGGTCGGCAAGTAGTCCGTCTATGTATTCTACGCCATAATACCGCATCCAGTTCTTCAGGTATCTGAAGTTGGAACGAACAAAGGTGAAGCGGTCTACCTGTTCATCGCTTAAGCCCATGTTGTCAATATTCTGCTCGGCATCAGCATCTTGGTCGAAGCTGTAAAGATGACTGCCCTCTGCTAAGCGAGAAAGAATCTCTCGGCTATGACCTCCGCCTCCGAAAGTTACATCCACGTAGACTCCGTTGGCATGTAGGTTCAAACCTTCAATGCTTTCGTTGAGGAGTACTGGGATATGATAACATTCTGCAGTCTTAATCATGCTGTTGATTCTTTTGTGGTTGACTAATCGTTGTTTTGTGAAGGGGTGTCAAGCGAGATGGCTCCCTCCATGCCCATGGTTTCTTCCATGGCCTTGCTGAATTCTTCAGCCGACATGAATGGCTCGTTATTTTCACCGTTCGCCCAGATTTCAATGCAGTCGTCCATTCCTGTAAATCTAATCTGCTGGTCGATATTCGCCATTTTTAGATATCGTTTTGGGATGAGGAAACGACCGTTTCCGTCCAATGTAATCATCTCAACATCTGTGACATACTGGCGATATATCATCTGGTCGCGACGGCTCCAGCGACTCAAACGCTTGCGGAGTGCGTCCATTCGTTCGTTCCATACAGACTCGGGATAGAGAACTAAGCATGGCTCGAAGATATCTTTGCGCAATACCAGCGATTCCTCGCCTGATGCGTTGAGCACCTTGCGGAAGACTGCAGGCAGGAAGGCTCTTCCTTTTGCGTCTGTTTTTGCTTCGATATTGCCTAAGAATCTCATGTTTATTTTTTATAAAGCTGTATTTGGCTTCAAAGTTACACATTTTTCCCCACATATCCCCACTATGCTCCACAATATTTTGTTAACGACCTCTATTTTTAGAATATTAACACTTTAGCCGACGTTTCTGTCCTCTTGTCAATTGCGCTTCGTGGTGTACTTGATTTTTGCTGTGTGTTAAGCGTGTTGAGTGAGTTGTGTGGAGTTTTGAAATATATTTACAACTATGAGGGCTTAAAATGCTAATTTAGGTCTAAAAAGTATTGTCCTGAATCCCTTTGTAAGTGTCAGATAACCAAATGGTTATAGAGGTGGTTTTCAAAAGGTGCTTAATCGGACTTCAAAAGGGCGTTAGTTAGGGTCTTAAAGGGCACCTTTCGCAAGCTAAAAGAGCCTTAATTGAACCGCTATTAAGCCTTGATTGAAACTGATGTTGTGAAATATTATTACAAAATACGTTTTTTAGTACGAGTTTTATAGTCCTTTTTTTGCTTTTATTTTCTTCTTTTTGAGTTGCCTTTCTTTCGGTCTTTTTGGCGTATCAAAGTTGGTTTTAGGGCTCATTATGTGAAGTGGAGGATACTAAAAATAGTGGGGTAAAATGGAGCATTTGGTTTTAAATGAGAGTAATCAACGCTGTTGTTGACATGATTTTTTTCTGTTTAAACATATATTTTTTGCAAAAAACGCAAGCTATTCCAAATGGTTTCGTTATTTTTGCATTTTGTTAGGAGAGAATTGAGTACATGGGTGCAGAAATAGAGAAGACGATAGACATAGACAAGATTCTAAGAGATAAGATGGGGGCGAAGGCTAAATTCGTTCCTTCTTTTGCTGTCAATTGGCTAAAAAGAATCCTTCATGAAGATGAGGTTAATCAGTTTCTATGGGATAGTCGTGGTTTGTCAGGGACAGAATGGCTCACGGAGTGTGTTCGATATCTTGACATGACGCTGCAAATCGAAGGTTTAGAGAATCTTCCAGATAAGGATGATGGTAAACTTTATACCTTTGTGTCAAATCATCCCCTTGGTGGACAGGATGGTGTAGCATTGGGATCGATTATCGGTAAGCACTATGATGGCAGATTTCGCTATCTGGTTAATGACTTGTTACTCAATCTTCCGGGCTTAAAACCAGTAAGTATTGGTATTAACAAAACTGGAAAACAGAGTCGTGATTTCCCTCGTATGGTTGAGGCTGGCTTTAAAAGCGATAATCATATTTTGATGTTCCCTGCTGGACTGAATAGTCGTAAGATTAATGGGAAGATTCATGACTTAGAGTGGAAGAAGACATTTATCGCCAAGAGTGTGGAGTATCAGCGTGATGTAGTTCCCATCTTCTTTGGCGGACGTAATTCTAATCGATTCTATCGTATTGCACGTTTCAGTGATAAATACGTTAAGAAGGTGAATATAGCGATGCTATTCCTTGTCGATGAGATGTACAGAAACGTTGGTAAAACGTTCCGTGTTGTAATAGGGAAGCCAATCCCTTGGCAGACGTTTGATAAGAGTCGCACATCGATGGAATGGGCGAAATATGTTGAAGACATGGTTTATGAGCTCTAAAATTTAGCCTTATTAAATGATAGAATAAAGAGTTCAATCAAGCGTTTAGATTTAGAGAAAGAAAAAGATAGATAGAATATATGGAAGAAGAAATCATCCAACCCATTAGCAAGGAGCTACTCAAGAGCGAGTTGACTCCTGAACGGATGCTTCGTTCGACGAACAAAAGTCACAATGAAATTTATGTTGTGACGGCTAAGACTGCGCCAAACGTGATGAAGGAGATTGGACGTCTGCGCGAAATAGCTTTTCGTTCGGCTGGGGGTGGTACGGGCAAATCGATGGATGTCGATGAGTTCGACACGATGGAGAATTGTTGTAGACAGTTGATTGTTTGGAACCCTGAGGCGCAAGAGATTATCGGTGGATATCGTTATATCTTTGGTAGCGAGTGGGAAATAGATAAAAACGGACAGCCAAAGGTCGCAACAAGTCACATGTTCCATTTCTCTGATAAGTTCATGAAGGAGTATGCTCCTTATACAGTTGAACTTGGACGTTCTTTTGTTTCATTGGATTACCAGAACGTTCGTAAGAATTCTAAGAGCATCTTTGCGCTGGATAACCTTTGGGATGGACTTGGAGCGTTGACGGTGTTGTACCCTGAATGTAAGTATTTCTTCGGAAAGATGACCATGTATCCTTCTTATATCCGTCGTGGTAGGGATATGATTCTTTACTTTTTGAAGAAGTATTTTGATGATAAAGAAGACCTTATTATACCGATTAAACCGTTGAAAATTGACACTCCAACCACTGAGTTGGATGCTCTTTTCCAAGGAAATGGTTTCAAGGAAGACTATAGAATATTAAATAGAGAGATACGTGAGTTGGGATATAACATCCCTCCTTTAGTGAATGCTTATATGAATCTTTCTCCAACGATGAAACTCTTCGGTACAGCTATCAACTATGGCTTTGGCGATGTAGAGGAAACAGGTATCCTTATAGCGGTTGATGAGATCTTCGAAGAGAAGCGTGTTCGTCATATTGAGAGTTTTGTAGATGAGCATCCAGAGGCACTGAAGTTTACAAGTGGTGCTAATAATGTTATCTATAAGGAGAAAGAACAGCAGTAATACGTTTCTTAGAAAGATAGAAGAAAGGCAGGTAATCCGTTGATGTTTGGATTACCTGCCTTTCTTTTGGTACTTTCTTCGCCCCTTACAGTGTTAAGTAAAGATACGAAGAAAGTGTTAATTATCGATGAAATCGCAATCTTTTATCTGATAAAGAGCAGTTCGCGATACTTAGGAAGTGTCCAAAGCTCATCGCTGACCACTAACTCTAATTTATCAATCTGATATCGGATGGCTTCCATCTTTGGTGCGATAGTATCATGATAAGCGATTGCTTTTTCGCGTTGACTTTCTATTTTGTTGGCTTGTTTACGTGCATTGACAAGTTCTTCAACACCCGTCTCGATGATGTTTGTGCGTTCAGCAATCTCACGTATAATCTTTATATTACGCTCACTGAGCTGTTTTCCCTCTACATCTCCGAAGATATTGACCATATTCTGCACATTCTTCGCCAGTTGACTCTGGTAATGTGTTGCCACAGGGATGATATGGTTCATCGCCAAATCGCCCATTACACGTGCTTCAATTTGTATCTTCTTGGTGTATGTCTCCCATTTTACCTCGTTACGTGCCTCCAACTCATTACGCTTCATCACGTTCATTGACTCGAACATCTTGATAGAATCTTCGTCAAGGTAGCGGTCGAAGCACTTAGGACAACTTGATTCGCAATCGAGTCCACGCTTCTTGGCTTCTTCCTTCCAGCTATCAGAATATCCGTTTCCATCAAAGTGAATAGGCTTACAGGTCTTGATATCTTCACGAATGATATCGATGATTGCTGATGTTAGGTCTTCACCTTTTTCAACCAAGGTGTCAACGCGCTCACTGAAACGTTCTAAAGCTTCTGCTACAGCAGTGTTCAGTACAATCATTGCAGATGCACAGTTAGCCTCAGAACCTACTGCACGGAACTCAAAGCGGTTACCTGTAAAGGCAAATGGAGATGTACGGTTACGGTCGGTGTTATCGATAAGTAACTCTGGAATCTCTGGAATGTCCATCTGTAAACCAGTCTTTCCAGTAAGGCTAAAGATGTTTTCCTTGTCAGCCTTTTCTATATGCTCAAGGAGATCACTAATCTGTTTTCCGAGGAATGAGGAGATAATAGCAGGTGGTGCTTCGTTAGCTCCAAGACGATGATCGTTGGTTGCACTCATTACTGATGCTTTCAGAAGACCGTTGTGCTTATAGACAGCCATCAAGGTTTCTACGATGAAGACTACAAAACGAAGGTTATCGTTAAGTGTCTTACCTGCTGCATGGAGGAGAATACCAGTGTCAGTGTTTAGGCTCCAGTTGTTATGCTTACCAGAACCATTGACTCCATCGAAAGGCTTCTCATGTAGAAGAACGCGGAAACTATGCTTGTGTGCAACCTTCTTCATGAGTGA
The DNA here is from genome assembly GCF_000517825.1 of Prevotella sp. ICM33. Taxonomy (NCBI): domain Bacteria; kingdom Pseudomonadati; phylum Bacteroidota; class Bacteroidia; order Bacteroidales; family Prevotellaceae; genus Prevotella; species Prevotella sp. ICM33. Next base: position 49,890 of record NZ_JACD01000007.1, on the reverse strand, counting down.
CATCAATAGCATGTTATGGTCTACAGCAAGGTTACATTCCTCAAAGATAGGAGCCAACTCAAACTGACCGGGGGCAACCTCATTGTGACGTGTCTTGCAAGGAATACCCAATTCGAGTGCTTGTATCTCAAGATCCTTCATGAAAGCTTGTACACGCTCAGGGATTGTACCGAAGTAATGGTCGTCCATTTGCTGGTTCTTTGCAGAGTCATGCCCCATCAGAGTACGTCCTGTAAGCATAAGGTCAGGGCGAGCAAAGTACAAGTCTTCATCTACAAGGAAGTATTCTTGTTCCCATCCAAGGTTAGTATGAACCTGCTTTACGTCTTGATAAAAGTATTGGCAAACCTTAGTTGCTGCAACATTAACAGCATGGAGTGATTTTAATAATGGTGCTTTGTAGTCGAGTGCTTCTCCAGTGTAAGATATAAATATTGTAGGAATACAAAGTGTGTCTTCGATGATGAATACAGGACTGGTTGGGTCCCAGGCTGAATAGCCACGTGCTTCAAAGGTATTGCGGATTCCTCCATTAGGGAAAGAACTGGCGTCAGGTTCCTGTTGAACGAGTAGTTTTCCTGAGAATTCTTCAATCATTCCTCCTTTGCCATCATGCTCGACAAAGGCATCGTGTTTCTCTGCTGTACCTTCTGTTAGCGGTTGGAACCAGTGGGTGTAGTGAGTTGCTCCGTGTTCCTCTGCCCATTTCTTCATGCCTTGCGCTACTGCATCTGCGATGGAACGGTCTAATCGTGAACCGTTGTCAATGACGTCTATCAGCTTTTGGTACACATCAACAGGGAGATACTTGTACATTCTTGCACGATTAAAGACGTACTTACCGTAGAACTGCTCTGGACGTTCTGTAGGTGTCTTGACTTCTAAGGGGCGTTTTTTGAATGCTTCTTCAACAGCTCCAAATCTTAAATTTGCCATATCTTTTGTCTTATAATGAAAGTTCTATCTGCAAAATTAGTTATTTTCAGATTATCTGGCAAAGTATTTAAGGATATTATTCTCTATTATTACAGCCTAATAATTTTTAATCGAAATTGTACTTTAAAGCTGATAGTTATGCTCTTTTCATTCCTATTGTCTTTGAGAAAGGATGCCTCTTAATCCAATAATGCCATTTTGTTTTGGGCTATATAGCTCTTTGTTAACAACAAATGCCTTTCATCTTAGTTGTATATTATAAGGTGTTTAACCCTCCGCACGAATGGTGTTAGTGCTTCGCACGGTTGGTGCTCATGCTCCGCACAGTTAGTGTTTATCAAGAACACGACATGGAACAAGCTATAATACAATGGATAAAAATGGTAGGGAAGAGGTGTGTTTGCCTCATTGTGAATTATAAGGTAGGCTTCTAAAGAATTGTTTATGCGTGAAGTTCTTATGAAACCACGCGATTTGTTGGTTCAAACTATAGAAAAGAAAAAAGTGTATATCTGCTCACGCAGACATACACTCAGCCACTTAACTAAATAACTCAAAAAATTATTTGACTCAAAAAATCATTAGGCAATCTTCTCACGAGGACCATCCTAATTAGTTTAATTTGACTATTAACTTACTAATAACTATTTAAACGTAATTTGATTGCTACTCAAGAAATATCTTTAATTGATATTACAAAGATAGTTATTTTGTGGGAAAAAAGATGTCTGTGCAAATAAATTATATTTGTTATAAGACTTATTTTTTATTATAACTACCTTTTATACCCTTTTTAAACGTCATTTTTCGCCCATTTCATCGATTAAACTTTATCTTCAAGCGATTCTGTGTTTTGAGGTCTTTTAGTGTCGCTAAGCCTCTTCCTATAAATGGTTGGAGCAACTCCGAACCTCTTTTTGAAGGCTTTACTCATAGCCGCAAGGTCGCTATAACCACATTCGTATGCGATTTCTGAGATGTTTTTGTCATCGTTTTTGAGTAACTCACGACAATGAATCATACGACATTCGCTTTGCCAAGATAGGAATGTCTTACCCGCAAACTCATAGATATAGTAGGAGAGGGCTACGGTCTGTATTCCTATAGATGCTGCCGTCTTCTCCATTGTAAGCTCTGTATCAGCCAATGGGAATGGGTCCTGATGAAGCCACTTGTCTATTTTCTCTTTAATAGAGTTGCCTTTGTTATAGTTGTTTGACTCCAAAATCATAATGTGTTTATGTAGATTCACGTAAAAACGTGTGATTGCTATGACAGTAAATATGATACAAATCTTTAATAAGGCATGGTAAATTGTAGACGGAACAAGCTGTCCTATCGTTATCATTGTGAGGAGTATTCCCGTCCCTAAATAGAGTTTGTTACGTCGTGCTATACCTCTAAGGTCTCCGTTTTCATCGATAATTTGATGCTTATATTTAATCTGTTGTGTTACAATCTCTATAATCATCAATAGCTTGCAGAAGAGGATACCTGCTGAAAAGATAATACGCATTAATGCTTGTATTGGCATTGTTTGCTGGAGATCAGCCTGTAGTTGACTGTAATTCTGGTAATGATGAATGTCTCCGTTCGCTGCATATATCATCTGTGGGACAAGTAGTGATAGCGGTAGGAGGTTATAGAATAACAGAGCATACGTATTCTTGTAAATCTTTCCATTGCTGAATGTCGTGCATGTGATAAGGAAAGACTCCCAGAGAAGGTATAATGATAATATCGATGGAACACATAATATTTCGGTTTCATCGTTCTCACTCCGTATAAAATGACAGCAAAGATATAGAAGAAGAAGGGCATAGTCCAATATAATTATTCTACGCTTAAAAGTGAGTGGACCACTTGGTGACTTCCAATACATCAATGCAATGATGGCAAAGCATATAGCCGAAGCAATTATAGCTGCCAATGAAGTTGCATAACTTAGTATCATGATATATTTGTGTTGTTGTCTAATACAAAGATAATAAAATAATCTCAGAAAACCTCACTCTTTCCTTTTTAGTACGGTCTATGCTGGGATTTTATGTTGTATGACAACGTCTCAGAGGTTGTTTTATTTTATTAGGTCTTATTTTTTGACGTTTTTTGATAGTTTGATTACCTTGAAAAGCATGGTAATCCCTCTTTTTATAAGATTGTAAAGGTTTTGTTTAGTCTTTAAGTTACCATTGTTTTCATAATTAATCGTATGTCATTATAGGTTATATCTGAAGGGCATAACTCCTTAATAGGGTTCATTCCACTCTCTGTTCCAACAGCTTTAATTGTCTGTTTGATGATATTTATTTTCTTTTCATCAATCACTTCTTCAAGCTTTATGTCTCCATTTAGGATGTAAGATACGAGATGTCCTTGGATTGTACCTTGTGTCAATCCTCGCTCTTTGGCAATCTTTTCAACGCTTTTTCCAGTTTTGAAGAGGTTATATGTCTGTTCAGAAGTGCTGATTTTTTTCTCTTTAGGTTTGTCTTTATCTTCTTTTCTCTTTCTTCTTTTTCTCTCGTTTCCATCGGAAATACTGTTGAGAATAGCCTCTTGCTTTGCTGTGAGGTAGGTAGTAATCGAGAAACCATCTTCCATTATGCTTTCTAACAGATCATGCTTTGCCAGGTAAGTCTGTTTAAGTTCAGTGTAAGCGTTGTCAAAACGTTTAGCACCTATTTTGTTATTTGTCTGTACTTCCTTGGTCAACTCTATCATTCTACTGAAGATTTCGGTCAACTCACTATGGAAGTAGAGCGCTCCTTTCTTTATTCTCTCCTTGAAATCCTCTTCGTGAAGCTGCTCGGTTGGCATCTTTTTGATAAGATTCTCCCATTTCATCGATACTTGGATGATGCGTGACTCTAAGTCAGTAAGCGCCATCTTATGCAGTGCATTTATCTTTGTAAACTTGAAGAAGAACTCTGTTAATACCCTAAAGAGAGCCGTTTCGTAGGTTTTAATCTCGTTGAAATTGAATAATTCGATAAGTAATTGGCGATGGTATTCTTCTTTCAAGGCAGGTAAAGCGGAGATACTCTTTTCAGCTTCTTCTGTTTGATGTGAGATATACTCACTTACACGGTTATCATTTATAATCGCAGTATTACCAATCGGAGATGCCAAAACCAAACCTTCTAAGGTCTTACAACGACTTAATGCAACATAAACCTGTCCCGAAGCAAAGGACGCTTGTGCATCTATGATAGCATGTTCAAAGGTAAGTCCTTGGCTTTTATGTATCGTAATAGCCCACGCCAGACGCAGCGGATACTGCCTAAAAGTACCCTGCACCTCTGCTTCTATTTGTTTTGTTTTCTCGTTTAAGGTATATTTAGTGTTCTCCCATGTCTCAACTTCAACCTCAAATTCCTCATCCTCTCCAGGGCAAAGAACGTATATCTTCTCGTTATCAACATGGGTGATGTGTCCGATACGCCCATTATAGTAACGTCCATTGTTGTCATTACGTATGAACATCACCTGCGCACCCGTCTTCAGCGTAAGGTTGAAGTCTGTTGGATAGTTGTATTCAGGGAAGTTACCATCCGTTTCTGCGCTAAAGGTATAGGCTTTTGCGGGAAGTTTACGAAGTTGATCTTCGTTATAGCTTTCCGCCATTCTGTTATGTGTTGTCAATCGAATATAATCACTACCTTCCTGTGGTTGGAACGTTGGGTCATATCTTTCGTTGAGGCGTTGGAGGTCCTCTGCAGACACTTTCCCCTCTCTTATATTATTAAGTAAGGTGATGAAAGTTTCATCTTGCTGTCGATAGACGTGGGTTAGCTCAATAGTTACATAGCTAATGCTGCGTAATGCCTTTGAGCCAAAGAAATAAGGAGTGTCATAGTACTGTCGTAATAGTTCCTCTTCTTCTGGAGTTACAACGGGAGTAAGCTGTTGTAAGTCGCCTATCATCAGGAGTTGTACACCACCAAAGGGCTTGTCTGGCTCACGAAAACGACGTAAAACGGAGTCAATTGCATCAAGAACATCAGCTCGTACCATACTAATCTCGTCAATGATAAGCAAATCGAGCGTACGCATAATCTTGCGTTTCTCTTTGCTATAATCAAATCGATTCTTGATGTTAGTATTAGGTACGAAGGGCGAGAGGGGCAACTGGAAAAAAGAATGAATCGTCATACCGCCCGCATTGATAGCAGCCACACCAGTAGGAGCAACAATAATGTTTCGTTTATTGCTGCGCTCTTTGAGTGCGCGAAGGAAGGTTGTTTTACCAGTTCCAGCCTTTCCTGTGAGGAAAATACTTATTCCAGTGTGTTCAACAAAGTCCCACGCATTGCGTAATTCTTGGTTTTTCTCCATTCTTTTTGTGCATTTTTGCTTGCGGCTGGCAAAGTTAGTTTAAATATTTGAGAAAAGCAAGTGATATTTCTTTGATTTACATCAATCGACTTGATACAGGCTAATTAAAAGATAGATTCCTAACTTTATTGTTTGTATCTTTTGTTGGATGTTTTGTTTTTGTCTAACTTTGCACTCGTAATTAAAGGATAACATATTAATGAACAGGGGAAAATGGTTCCCCATTAAAGGTAAAAAGATTATGATTTCAGTAGTATTATCAGCTGTAGTAGTTGCAGCATTGGTAGCAAAGGCAGTTAACTTGAATAATCACATCGCTGCCTAATTAAGAAAGTAATTTAGAAATTTGAGAGTAGTAACAAGGTCCCGTCTGCGTTTATAACGTAGTCGGGATTTTTGTTTTTATTTGTTTTCAAGTACCGACTTTCATTTGTTCACACTCCCTTTCTTTTCTTTTCGGAAACAGGTTTTAGCATTCAGAGGGTGTGAAATAACTTTACAAAAAGAGAGGGGTGGGAGTCTGATATTTACGAAAAAACACCCTTTTGCCCTGCCTTTGTAACTATCTTATAATCAGAGTTGTATGAAAGTGTGTTTTAAAAGGTGCTTAATAAGACTTCAAAAGGGCGTTAGTTAGACCGCAAAAGGGCACCTTTTGCAAGCCAATTAAGCTTTAGTTAGCGTCCAATTAAGCCTCTTTAGTTTTTGAGTCTTTGAATTTTTATTACAAAGGTAATAGAGAATACGAGTTCTTACTTTATCCTTTGAGTCTGTTATCAAACAGGGATGATTGTTCTATTTTTGGTTTACTCCATATCCAAAGAGGGCAAAATCAGCTTTTAGAGGGTCATCAGGAAAGAACTCTAACAGTTTATCGGTTAGTTTTCGAGCAACCGACATAGAAGCAGTCTTGCTTGTGATGAGTCCTAATTGTAGAGACTGCTGTATGACATGGGTGTCAAGCGGGATGATGAGCGAACGTTGGTCGATGAGCTCAGACCATAGTCCAAGGTCTACTGGAGAGTTGGTTCGAACCATCCAGCGTAGGAACATACATACACGTTTACAGCTTGAATTCGTGTTTTTGGGTACGATTCCGACGGCTTCATGTTTTAAAAAATGCGCACAAATGGCTTCAATAGCAGTAATTGTATCTGTCTTTTTACTTCCCTTTTGGAGGTTTGCATAGCTGCGAATATAATTCTCCATGTCGCCATACTCCTCATACATCTTTTGTAGTACATGGAAGAGGTCACACATCATAGCATTGGTATACAAACGATAGAAGCATTGATTGTCATTAGGAATGTCGAGTGTGTACCTTCCTGTTTTAATCCATTCGTAGGGTTCGCTACGTGAACAATCGAGCAGATATTGTATGCGAGGCAGGAAAACTTGTCGTGAACCATAACTTAGGCAAGCAGCAATAAAAGCGATGGTTTCTTGATTTCTTTTGCCAATCACTTGGTGCATAAACCATGATGGGTCGCCATTGAGAAAAGACGAGGTTTCATATTTGTTAGCAAGGGTAAGAAGTCTTTTTCGTAAGGACTTCGTTTCTATATTCTTACAAAAAGACCTCACCATCCCTCCCTCTCCAAGTGAAGAGTGAAGTGAATGGTGAGGTTGCTTTTTATTCCTTAGACTTTTGCTATCTTTGCTTATTGTCTTCGTTTTCTTACTGCTTGTGTCTTGAGCTTTAGACATAGTTGTTTCGTTTCTTTTTTATCACATCTCTTTTAGTAGAGAGCGTTTTTTGATTCTTTTATTATCGGCGTTCTCTTATTATTATGAGCGTGTTATCGACTTTCTGTAACTATGCCTTCCATTGCAAGACTTAGTCTTCAGCAAGGATTTGAGCAGCGTGATCCTTGGTCTTAATTTGCTTTGGACCGATGATGCGCTCAATGATACCATCCTCGTTGATGATGAAAGTAGTGCGGAATGTACCCATGTAGGTGCGGCCATACATCTTCTTTTCACCATAAACACCGAATGTCTCAACGAGCTTTAAGTCGGTATCGGCAATGAGTGGGAAGGGAAGTTCGTTCTTCTCGATAAACTTCTTGTGTGACTTCTCGTCCTGTATACTTGCTCCGATAATCACATATCCCTTATCTCTTAATTCCTTGTAGTTATCACGAAGGTTGCATGCCTGCGCTGTGCAGCCTGATGTTGAATCCTTAGGGTAGAAATAAAGAACTATCTTTTGTCCTTTATAATCGCTCAACTTAATTTCTTTTCCATCCTGGTCAGTTCCCAGAATCTCTGGTGCTTTATCTCCTACGTTCATATTCTTTCTGTTTTTAATTGATGATTTATCTGAACGCAAAGATACTGAAAAGAAATGAAATGATTACAGTTATAGGGGATAAAGATTCTATAAAACTGTTTTTCAGATATTAGTTGGGTGGGGAACAGGATGAATTTTGCACAATAGAGGAATCATCTTGTACTTCTATAAAAAAGGTGTGGGATCTCATCTCACGATGAAATCCCACTGGTAACTAAAAATATCCCATTGAAAATAGGATTTTGGTAGTTATTTTTATTTATGCTAATCTGAAAAGATTCAGTATGTATGTTTCTTTTTTTATTACATTTTAGCAGGTGAATTTAGGCAAGACTTATGATGTTTGTCTGTACATCTATTTGTTTCTTGCAGAACGATGTCTTTGTTTCTTATTCCGTCTTTAATGAAAGAATGTTGTTTTGTAAGCTTACCTACTGCTGCTTGAAATCTTGAATCTTAATCTGTTTATTATGTTCCTGTGATACTCTTTATGCTCAGTAATGCATATAAATTGCGCTGTTATGCAAAAACTTTTTACTATTTTATCTACAATTAAAATTATTGTTGGGTGCAAATATACAATATTTTATTGAATTAATAGATAAATAATACTATTTCTTATCAATAATATGAGAATTAAGGAAAGTATCATGTTTCTCGTTGTACTTGTTAAATTATGACAAAATACTTTGTTGTTACACCTATAATAGAGGCTAATGTGTTTGATTTTTAGGGCTTAAAGATTATTCTATTCGTAAAATATTTAGTTCTAATTTACGGTGAAATCAGCGTTTTTATGCTTAATCTGATAAAAGAATGACTATGAAATATCATTTTTGTTTTTCTCTTTTTTCATCCTTCTCTGTGCTCAAAAAGGTTGCTTGTGGTTATTTATTCCTTGTATTTAGGTTTTAGTATTGTCGACAGGAAGACTTTTGATTTTTGTTTAACAAAAACTACTTTGATGCGAGAAGGTAGAACTTTAAAAAAGAAACGTCCAAAAGTAAGAAGGGAGTGTATCCTTTTTGTTGGACGCACTCCCTTTATATTAGGTATAAAACTCCGTGGTCATTGCTTAATAGATAGTGACACTACAGAGCTTATAAGGCATATCAAATGATATGTACATTATTAAAATATTCTCTTACCAGATGTGTGCACGATTCTGTTGTGGTACGAAGAGTTTGTCACCTTCTTTGATGTCGAAAGCCTTGTACCAATTATCAATCATAGGAAGGGCTGCATTCACACGGCTGATACTTGGTGAGTGAACATCAGAATTGACAATATAAGCAACAAACTGAGGAGCAACGTTGCTTGCCCAGACACGTCCCCAAGCAAGGAAGAAACGCTGTGCAGGTGTGAAACCGTCCATATCGCTCAGTGGTTTTGCCTTCATACTGTTTTCAAGTGCACGGAAGGCAATGTTCAAACCTCCGTTATCACCGATGTTTTCACCGAGTGTCTTCTCACCGTTAACATACAAGCCAGGGATTACTTCCTGCTTATTGAACCAGTCTACAAGAACCTTTGTACGAGCGTCATAGTTCTTCTTATCCTCTTCTGTCCACCAGTTCTTCATGTTACCATCCTTATCAAATTGACAGCCTTGGTCGTCAAATCCGTGACTCATCTCATGACCAATGACAGCACCGATAGCACCATAATTAGCTGCATCATCCACTGTTGGGTCGAAGAAAGGAGGCTGGAGAATAGCTGCAGGGAAGTTAATACTGTTGGTTGTTGGGTCATAGTAAGCATTAACCGTCTGTGGAGTCATGTGCCATTCCTTCTTGTCAACAGGCTTACCCCAGCGTTTAGCAATACGATACTTCATAGCTGCTTCCTGTACAGCCTTCACGTTTTCAATCAATGACTTATTATCATCAATCACGAAAACGCTATCCATATTCTGCCATTTATCAGGATAACCAATCTTAATATCAAATGCTTGCAACTTCTCTAAGGCTTTTTTCTTTGTTGCATCAGTCATCCATGTGTTCTCTTCAATGCGCTGTGCAAAAGCATCTTGGAGGTTCTTTACCAATGTAATCATACGTTGCTTGCTACTCTCAGGGAAGTATTTCTGTACGTAGAGCTTACCTACAGCCTCACCCATGATACCCTGTACGAAAGACAAAGCACGCTTCCAACGTGGCTGTTGCTGCTGAACACCGTATGCCACCTTGGTATATTCAAAGTTACGATCAGAGAAGTTATCAGACAACATACCTGCAGAACTTGAGATAACAGCAAGTTCCATGTAGGCTTTCAATGCGTCTAACGGAGCTGTAGCAAGTATCTTCTCAACTTCATGAACAGGCTCTGGCTGTCCAACATCTACCTTTCCACCGTTATTTGGATAGCCGGAAGCCTTCAAAAGGTAGTTCCAATCGACACCAGGATAGTTTTTCAAGAGTTGCTCCCAAGTCATTGGGTGATAGTTAGCTTGTGGGTCGCGTGACTTTACTTGGTCATAGCTAACCTTTGCAATCTGGTTCTCAATAGAGAAAGCAGCCTCCATCTTCTTCTTAGCAGTTGCAGCATCGTTACCAACCATCTTGAACAAATCATTGTTCAGACTCTTATATGCTGCTATAACAGCCTTCTGTTGGTCGTTAGGCTTTGTGTAATATTCTGGATCAAGACCAAGACCACCTTGTGAGATTCCAATGATATAACGGTCAGAGTTCATTGCATCTACTGTCATACCAAAGCCAACAGGGAAGGTGCCATAGCCTTTCACGTCGAGGTCATACATCAGTTTGATGAGTTCCTTACGATTCTTCGCAGCACGAATCTTAGCCAATACAGGCTTAATAGGGGTATATCCCTCACGGTTGCGGCGTACACTATCCATGTAAAGGTTGTAGATAGAAGCAATCTTCTGTGCTACAGTGCCTTTCGTTTGTGGCTTCTTAGCATAGTCCTCAACCATTTCACGGATGCGTTTCTTGTTCAATTCTTCCAAATCAACAAAGGCACCGTTCATTGGATGCTCCTTGTCAAGCGGATGGCTCTTCAACCAATTACCTGCAGCATACTCATAGAAGTTCTCACCGGGTTTCACGTTAAAGTCCATGTTGTTGCGGTCTATGCCCGACTTCAGTCCCTGTGCCATAGCTGATGTAGCTATGAATGAGACTGCAAAAAGTAAGATTTTTGCTTTCATGTGCTTATTTTTTTATGTGTTAAATATATACTTTTCTGCCATTTAATGTTACTTCTTCTCACCTTAAGGTGTCATTAAGAAGTTACTTGTCTCAGATATTATCTTATTACAAAGGTAAATAAAAAAGACCAATGTTATTCTATTAGTCGTTTTTTTTACTGAAGAACTACATTAGCGATGTGTTTTTTTTATTCTTTTAACATGCTTCGTCGGTAATTTTCGATGTCTTTAAACTTATAAAAGAACAGCTTTATGTGTTGTGACTATCTGTTACTGTAATAGTATTCTCTTGTATGTGAAACTTTTTTTAACCGCATATTGGTTAGTTTGTTTTGGTAGTATAGCTTGCTTCTATCAATAAGTTGAATATATTTCGGTAAGCTGTTATAATGTGTTTAGTACTCCGCACCAATGGTGCGGAGCCCCAACACCATTGGTGCGAACCATCAACACGACATGTGCGGAGTACTCGCACATAGGTTGAGGTTGGGAAGAATGGTGTTTAAAGGCTATTATAATAAAGATAATAAGAGGTTAATAGCTAACTAATATGTGGAAAAACTTCACAAGATAGTCTTGTATATAAGCATTTCTTAATGGTATGTATAATCGAGATTGCACTGCGGACAGTGCAATATTCTGCATAAATTGCACTATCCGCAGTGCAATAAGAATTACTTATGAACAACATTGTGTTGCTCAATATTTAAATAGTAAAGTCTTTTTCTTACAGATATTGCTGCTCTTTTGACAAGGGATAAAGCTGATACCGTATAATAGCAATCGCCCTCATCAGTCCAAGAAAAAAATAAAGTTTGGACAGATGAGGGTGATTGTTGTTATGTTAATGTCTGATGTTGAGGCTTACTCCTGTTCTTGTTCCTTCTCATTGAAGAGAGCATCTTTAAGCTTCTGATAGAGGAATGAGAGGATAAGGAGAAGGGCTCCAAGGCTGATGAATACAATAATCTTGCCGAGAGCAGGCATTGCCCATACGTCATTGAGAATGAGTTTGCCAATGATAATACCGAATTCTGCCAAGCTAACAATACGAATCTCCTTACTGTGGTAACGCATACCGATACACATCAAGATGAAGGCTGCAATACCTAACGACAAAGAGAAGGCGGTACTGAAGTTTACTTCATTGAAAGTAATCAGCAGTAAGCGCGTCAAAGTAAGCCACATCAGTGTTGATATAATGGAGTATTCTATATGTAAGTTTCGCTGATTAGAGGTTACAAGGAGTTGCCCACGCATACAATATGCCATATAAGCGATTGTTACGAGTGCCATTAACCATCTCAGTAAGAGTCCTTCTGGATCAGTGTAATTCCATACAGTCATAGCAAATAAGATTCCTGCAAGATAGAGGCTTATCTCGTATGCTAACTTATTTTCACTTATTTCGAAGCGTTTGCGCAGGATAAGTGCTCCTCCTAAGAGCATTATGTTTGCTGTAAGTAGAGACGCATACTCTGATATTGGTTGCTCAAGATGGAAGTGGAAGTTGTCTCTGAAAGCAAGGAACAGGATGCTGAAGCCCAACGCATAGGCTATAGCATTGCATGGAGTGTATGCGATTAAACGCTTCGTATCACTGAATAGGTCCTTATTTAATTGCATAATGACAGCTACAACATAGTAGGCTATACTTACAAATGTAGTCACAAAGAAGGCACCATTGAAGAATAAACTATCTCCTGTATCATGGATGAAGGTGTCAGTTGTTCTGTAGTATGCCAATGCTCCCAACGTTAGGAGTAATAATACTGCTGAAGCCAACTCGTAGATTCTGTTTTTCTCCTTTGTGAAGAGCCACAAAAGAAGTACTGACTCAGCTGCCCATACCATAAGAACATTGGCTGTGCTGAACAGAATTGGAATACCCATAGAGGCGAATGTGACCGCAAGTCCTAACATAAGGTTGCGCAGTGTGTCTTGTCCTTCGACGCGGAATCGCAAATAAAGGTGTATTGCCAGGTTGACAGCAGCTATGAAGAAAGCTAAGTAAGCTGTCGTATCAGATGATGCTTCGAAGTGTTGTAAGAGGAAATCGCCATAAATAAGATACATGAAGCTATTAGCTGTGATGATACCCAATAGTCCAAGTCTGGTATTTTCACCATACTGTGTGCGCAGAATAAAGACAACAGGCAATAGGAAGATGACGTAGAATAATGTCGCAAAAGCAAATAGGGTAGGATAAGTTGTGACAGCCTCGCTATCAGAGAATGATCCTAATGCTGTTGTTCCCCATAATATTATATAGGTGAAAGCGAAGGAAACCATAGGTAGTATTGCCCATTTCTTATACATTGCAAGGCAGAACATACCAATGTTCAATATGGTAATATAAATCTGTAGGCTAATGATACTACTTGAGTCCGTACTAATAATGAAAGGTGCAATAAAGCCGCCAACGAGTGCTGTGACTGCCAATTCCTTCCTATCGTATAGGACGGAGACTGCCGACATGAAGATAGTTGTGGCGCATAAGATCACGAATGCTATTGTATGAGAGAATAGGGCATAGTAATGGAAGGCGATGGCTGTAATCAAATAGTAGATACCAAAGGCACCACCTGCTAACAGTGAACTGAAAGTATGGTAGCGTTTGTGTAATCGTTCAGCCAGTACTAACATACCTGCGCCGACCGCATAGCCCATCAATGTGCGTGCAGTCTCATTGATCCAGTTCTGGTCGATAGCATATTTAACGAAGAAACCGATACCAATGATAAAGATGAGAATACCAATCTTTCCAAAGAGGTTCTCACCGATATATTTCTCAAAGTTGGTCTCAGAAGTGGCATATTCTTCTATTTCCTCCTCTTCCTCCATAGCCATTGCAGGTTCTTCCTGTTCTTCTTCTACAGGTTCTTCAATGGTTTCTGGGGTTTCTTCCTCAACTTCTGGAGTCTTATCCTTTGTCTCTTGAATAGGAATTTCTACAGTAGAAGGTCTGATATCCTCATTGTGTACAATAGGAACTTCTATAGTTTCTGGTGTTTCTTGTCGCTCTGGCTGTTCGTTTTCACCCGTAGTCTCTGTTTCTTTAGCCTTTTCGGTTGTTGGTATTTCGTCCGTTATAGGTTGTTGCCACCAGTTAGGATTAGGATTTACGGACTCATTCTGAACTTCCTTCGAAGTTTCTACGACCTGCTCCTTAGGTTGTTCAAGAGTTTCTTTTGGCTTTGTTTCTGTTGCAGTTTCAGTTTGTTTCTGTTTCTCACGCTGCATCTTTTCAATGATAAGTTTCAGTGTGGAAATCTCAAAACTGACGTTGTTTAGCGTATTACTTATTTGGTTAAGCTTGGAGATAAGATAGAAGAAGCCCAATAATGCTATTGAAAATAAGATGATACTAAAAAAGGATAGAAGGTCATATTCCATGTTCTAAGTATTTAGTTTTGGGTGTAAAGATAATCATAATGTATGATAATGACGAATGTTAACCAAGAATAATACTTATTTCTTTTGTTTTTAAGGGTGGAAGAATTCGGCTTTTATCCCAAATTGGAAGCCATACTATAGTAAAAATTAAGTTCTTCGGTTGAATGTGTGTATGCTTTTTGTATAGCGTTAACGGAACAAAAACATAGTTAGGGCTGGCTACTATCTATTCTTTTCTCATCCTCCGAGCAGAGCCCCTTTTGCTTTTTAATACTTTAAAAGTAATAGATAACGCTTTGAAAAATCATTACATAAATTCGAGTAAACGATCTATAAATAAGAACAAAAATACATGTGAAAAGCGATATTGTAATCATCAGTAATTCAGTTAGTTATAAAGTAGTGTCGGAAAAGGTGCTTAGTTGGACTTCAAAAGGGCGTTAGTAAGGGTCTTAAAGGGCGTCTTTTGCAAGTCAATTAGGCGTCTTTTAGAAGCCAAAAGAGCATGTATTGGTTTCGGGGAGTATGAAAATAATTTACAAGCAGCGTTGGTATGGTAATAGGTTGCTTGTAGAGTACTGAATGACATAGTATCAATTTGCATTTTATCTTGTAGTTTATCCTCCCTTGTAATATTCTATTTTCAATCTATATATTTAATTGTAGAACCCAAGATTATACCTATTGTAGGCTAATGAGAGTATAGTTTAAACCTATACGGGAAAGCATCCATATATTTAAAGGAAGGACCTATAAAACCCATACGAAACAAGACTTAGTTGCTAACACCGTATTATTTTGTATTTAAACTTTGCCTTGTACTAAAATAGTGTTAACTTTGCAAGCAAATATATACGTTTACATGAAATTTATTAAGTATGCTGTCAGTTTACTGAATAAGGCGTATCAGCCCATTAAGGACAACGCCTCATTCTTTTTCTTCATGTACCTTATCGGTATATTAGTATCATATGCGGAGTTGCCAACCAACAACCCCGATGCTGCCGTATATAGTAACCTGTGGTTAGAGTTGTTTCTCGACCTATATGTTATCTGCATCATTCTTACACTATTCCCTCTAAAGATTCGCCGATGGATTCGTGCTTTTTTGTATATCATCGCTTACTGCACGAGTCTTACCGACCTCTTCTGTTGGGTAAAGTTCCAATCAACGTTGAATCCGTCAATGCTCCTACTTGTTGGTGAGACTGATGAACGTGAGGCAAGCGAGTTTTTCAGTAGTTATTTTACGTCTGACCTTATCTTCTCAAGTGTAGGATTACTACTGCTTGTGATGCTTATTCATATTCTAACAACATTTCTGAAGAAGGTAAAACTGTCACCAGCTATTAGCTATAAGGTTACTGTGGCGAAACAAATCATTAATCATAGTCACCACATACTTGGGGGTGTTTGTCTTGTATTTCTTGGTTGGGCGATTGAATCATCTGCGAACAACAAGAAAGAAATGGTACAAATGTTCTCTTTAGACACCATTGGCTCTGTAGAACATGAGCTAACAACGTCAGACTGTGCGCAGTTCTATTTGCCTGTTTATCGCCTTGCTTTCAGTATTTTCTCTAATGAGTTAGCATCGCAACAAGTTGACCGTCTCATCGAAGCTAAAGACAAGATGAGTGTGGATAGTTGTTCGTTTAAATCGCCAAATATCGTCCTTATCATCGGTGAAAGCTATGGAAAGCTGCATTCACAACAGTATGGCTACTTCATGCCGACGACCCCACGTCAGATTAAACGAGAGAAGTCGGGATTACTTGTACCGTTCAGTGATGTCGTAGCACCATGGAATCTGACCAGTTTCGTGTTTAAGAACGTCTTTTCTCTACACGTTGTTGGAGAGAAAGGGGAGTGGTGCGATTACCCACTTTTCCCTTCACTCTTCCGTAAGGCAGGCTATCATGTGACCTTTATCACTAATCAGTTCTTGCCTAAGGCAAAGCAGGCTGTGTATGATTTTAGTGGTGGATTCTTCCTTAATCATCCAGAACTTTCAGAGGCGATGTTCGATTCACGCAATCAACAATTATACCGATTTGATCGAGGATTGCTCGATGATTACGATAAAAATCAGCAACAACACAACACCGATCATAATCTTATCATCTTCCATCTCCTCGGACAGCACGTCAAATATAACCAACGTTTTCCAAGCGACCGTCGCCACTTTAAGGCAGAAGATTATGAGAAGAAACGTGCCGACCTTGATGGAAAACAGCGAAATGTATTGGCTGATTACGACAACGCTATCTTATATAATGACTCCATTGTAGATGCTATTATTAGTCGTTTTGAGGACAAGGAGGCTATCATTATCTATATGCCTGATCATGGAGAGGAATGCTATGAGGGTAATCGTGGATTCATATGCCGCAATCACTCGGCTGCTATTGATTACGACTTAGCGCATTATGAGTTTGAGATTCCTTTCTGGATCTTCTGCTCTTATAAGTATGCTGCTAAGCATCCCGACATTTACAAAGAAATAATCGGTGCTAAAAATCGTCGTTTTATGACGGATGCACTACCGCACATGCTACTCTATTTGGCAGGTATTCATACGAAAGACTACCATGCAGAGTATAATATCCTCAGTCCACAATACAATGAAATGAGACCGAGAATACTAAAGAATACAACGGATTACGATAAGCTTACTCGTCCTTCGGAGAAGCATCTCTTACCGAAGCAGAAGTCTATATCAAAATAGAAGACAGCTTCCAAGGTGGCTGTTGGACGCATAGAGGGGAATTAGATCAGTATAAAGAAACGCTTAAAGCGCACAAAATCAATCATTAAAGTTAGGATGTTTAATAAGGAAAGGAATACATATACAGAACAATCCGTACCAGAACAGAGGAAAGAACGCCGGGAAGCGTTGCTTACACGGGTAGAGTGTGATGCGTTGAGAGGGCTTGCCATTATCGGAATCTTCCTACATAACTACTGCCATTGGTTGCGTCCAGTGGTAAAGGAGAACGAATATCAGTATTTTCAACGCAATGTAGACAAACTCTATCAAGTGTTACAAGGGGCGTGGAACGAATTGTTCTTCTTTCATATTCTATCGTTCTTTGGGCATTATGGAGTACTTGTATTCCTCTTCTTATCAGCATACGGCTTGACAATGAAGTACGAAAAGCAACAGCCAACAGTGCCAACAAGTATGCTGCAGTCACAATCAAGTCTTCCAGTCTTTGGTTTTATTAAATATCATTGGGTAAAGCTTTTCCGTATGATGATAGTTGGCTTTGTGGCTTTTACGATGGTTGACGCTATTACAGACGCTCCACACGATTATCATGTGATGGATATTATCGGTCAAATGGGACTTTTTAATAATCTTCTTCCCAATCCCGACGATATTATTTGGCCTGGTCCTTACTGGTTCTTTGGGCTTATGATACAGTTGTATATCGTGTATCGACTTTTCCTTTATCGCCGACATTGGGCATGGAATGTTATGTTGATAGTGCTTTGCTTTGCCATACAGTTATCCTGTGAACCAGAGAGTGAGGCTCTGAACCGCTGGAGATATAACTTTATCGGTGGGATGCTGCCATTCGGCTTTGGTGTACTTTATGCGAGATATGCACACGCCTGGACGACTGCTACAAACCTTGTAGCCTTTGTTCTTTCGTTATTTGCCATATTACTGACGAGCTTCAACTATATAACATGGTATTTTGTTCCACTTGTAATATGTGTTGCCTCTATTACTTTCGTGAGATTACTCAGTTGGATAGAAGGTGTAGTTGGCAATAAGTACTTCTCTGTTATGAATGTTCTCTCGTGGGTTGGCAGCATATCAGCAGCCCTTTTCGTCTGTCATCCTATCACAAGAAAGATATTTATTCCAATCTCTCGGGGGGGAGAATATTGGACGGGACTTCTCCTTTACGTTATCTCTTCGCTTTGTTTAGCATGGTTGTTCAAAGAGTTAATGAAGAAGATACCGAGTCCAAAGTTAAAGTAAAGGAGTCTTATAAACACACGATTTCATCGCAATAAATGAAGATAAGAAACATTGAATTAGCTGATATAAGCCGTTACCGAGGAGAGTTGATGGGGTTGGCCATCATCTTCGTTATTCTTTTTCATGTGGGATTGCCACGTGAAGATGCCTTCTTTGGCTTGAAGAGAATGGGTAATATCGGTGTAGACTTCTTTCTCTTCTTGAGCGGTATGGGCTTGTGGTTCTCTTGGACAAAGCACCCTTCCCTGCGAAAGTTTTATCTTCGACGTTTCTTACGTGTCTATCCTACTTGGCTCTTCATGGCCTGTCTCTACTATATACCCGATTTTCTTAACGTCAATCTCACAGGACATAGCGGGCACAGTATGAATATCATCGATCTCATCGGGGATATAACGATTAACTGGGACTTCTGGATGCACAATGAGCTAACGTTCTGGTATATCCCAGCTATTATGGTTTTCTATCTTGTGAGTCCATTTTATATGATGCTTATCGCCAAGAATCCTATCTATCGTTGGACTCCTGTTATCATGATAATGTGGTGTGTAGTGGTGGAATATATTACCCCCCTGCATGATTCAGTAGGTCATTTAGAGATATTCTGGAGCCGTGCACCCATCTTCTTTATAGGTATTAACATTGCAGAGGCGGTTAAACGGAAAGACATCGTGGGTGGCTCGGCTATTTGGATGATAGTGATAACATTCGTTATCGCCCTTTCCTCTTGTCTGTTTCTTGAACAAGAGAAGCACGGACAGTTCCCTTTATTTCTTGAACGTATGCTTTATATACCCCTTACGTTTACATCGATTATCCTCTTCAATCAAGTCCTTCGTCATACACCAAAGTATATCAACAAAATACTAAAAGTATTTGGTGCATTGAGTTTGGAACTTTATTTGATACATTCCCACTTCGTACTTGATTATCTTGAGCAGACTGATTGGTCTTATTGGTACAAGTTTGTTGCGACGACTGTCATCAGTCTGATATTTGCATGGCTCTTACAGACTGTAGTTAAAGGGATTATAACGCCCATAGAGAATAGAATAAAATGAAGAACCTTATACTGTTAATACGTCCACATCAATGGATTAAGAATCTTATCGTCTTCCTTCCAGTCTTCTTTGGAGGTGCTTTACTGCAATGGGAAGCGGTTTATGCAGGGTTAATCACTACCCTGTCTTTTAGTCTGACGGCCTCGTCAATCTATTGTCTGAACGATATTGTCGATGTTCATGATGATCGTCAGCACCCAGTGAAATGTCATCGTCCAATGGCATCGGGGGCTGTTAGCATTACACAGGGCTATATATTGATGGGATTGATGTTTATTCTATCGATGACTTCGACCTTTTTATTGCATGCACGTCAGGTTGAGACAGCCAGTGTAATAATCTTCTATTGGCTGTTAAATATAGGTTATTGTCTCCGTTTGAAGCGTTATGCAATCATTGACGTGTGTGTTGTCGCCTTCGGATTTGTACTTCGTATCCTTGCCGGAGGATATGCAACAGACATACATCTGAGTAAGTGGATTGTTCTGATGACATTCTTGTTAATGCTCTTCTTGTCCTTTGCAAAACGCCGTGACGATGTTGTGAAGATGAACGAGACTGGCCATGCACCTCGCCAGAACACAATTCGTTATAATCTTACGTTTATCAATCAAGCCATTACGATTACAGCGAGTGTCACCCTCGTGTGTTACATTATGTACACAGTAAGTCCTGAAACCATTGCAAATTTCCACACGGATCACCTTTATCTGACCAGTGTTTTTGTACTCTTAGGACTACTTCGTTATATCCAAATATCAGTTGTCGACAAGAAGAGTGGCGACCCAACAAAGGTGATGATACACGATCGTTTCATGCAGCTCATCGTCTTAGCTTTCGGACTTGCCTTCCTTTTCATTATCTACGTACTTAAGACTATCCAATAGGACATGAGAAAGATATATGCTTTCGACTTCGATGGCACACTGACTACTAAGGACACTCTCCTTGAATTTATCCGCTTTGCAAAAGGAAGCGGACAAATGTTTCGTGGTTTTCTACTCTTTTCACCCCTCCTCCTACTGATGAAACTGCATCTTTATCCTAACTGGAAGGCAAAGCAGCAGGTTTTTTCTTACTTCTTCAAAGGGATGAATATTGACGATTTCAACGCACTTTGTACACACTTTGCAGAGCAAAACAAACACCTACTTCGCCCTACAGGGATAGAGAAAGTAAGACAGGCTATCGAAGAAGAACAAGCCACTGTACTTATTATTAGCGCAAGCATTGACAACTGGGTACGACCTTTTTTCGATGAAATCGACAAAAAGATACAGGTATTAGGGACGCAAATAGAAACAAAGGGAGGTCGTCTAACAGGACAATTTACCACTAAAAACTGCTATGGACAGGAAAAGGTGAATCGCCTCACAGCGCTTTATCCACATCGTGAAGCCTACGACTTAATCGCCTTTGGTGACAGTAGAGGTGACAAAGAACTACTTGACTTTGCAGATAAAGGCTTTTACAAACCTTTCAGAAATAAGAAATAGAATGCTGAAGAATGAAATAAAGGACAAGAAAAAGCTCGGTGAAATCGTACGTTTTATCATCGTTGGATCATCGGCTGCAGCCATACAATACGGCACATATTTGCTGTTAATATGCTGGCTACAGCCCCTCATTGCAAATACCATTGCTTACCTTGTTAGCTTCACATTCAACTATATTGCTTCCACACGTTACACCTTCCGTGTAAAGTCGACTACCAAACGAGGCGTAGGCTTCATCTTTTCGCATATCATCAACTTCCTTTTGCAAAGTTTCTGCCTGAAAATCTTCCTTCTTTTAGGTCTCAGCAAGCAGATAGCATTGATTCCTATGTTCGCTATTTGTGTTCCAATCAACTTCCTTTTAGTGCGCTTTTTCTTACATAGGAAGTAAGGTGTTACTCCTTATTAAGCCCCAGACCAAGATTTCGAAAAGCTGCAGATGGGTATTTGAAAAATCATTACATAATTTCGAATAAGACATTAATAAATGACGGCAAAAACACATATACGAAGCGGTTTTGTAACCATAAGGAAATCAATTAGTTATAAAAAGGTAAACGAAAAGGTGCTTAATTGGACTTCAAAAGGGCGTTAATAAGAGCCTTAAAGGGCACCTATTGCAAGCTAATTAGGCGTCTTTTAGAAGCCAAAAGAGCATGTATTGGTTTTGAATTGTATGAAAATAATTTACAAACTTCAATTAATAAGGGAATAAGTTGTTTGTGAATACAGATAGACTTCGTACCTAATGACGTTTATCATGTAGTTTATCTGCCGTTTTAAAACCCTCTAATTGGGGGTAATCATACCATGTATGTGGATTAAACTCATTCTGTTAACAATCTACGCATTTAACGGAAGAACCTTTATTATCATAAAAAGAAGTCGAAATAGTAGGCAGATAGCTACGTGCAAAACGAGTTCTTCTCCTTATTTCCTTTGTTAAATGTGCTTTAATTCGTACCTTTGTACCAAATAATCAAAGCTACTCAATGCACATATTCAATATTTTCAAGGTGAAGAAAGAAGAACGCTGGCTGGCTTTTACCATGTTAGCAGTCTTTGTTACGTTCAATGCGATGGTGATAGCAAGTCACTATCACGTCTACACCATGGAAGCACATGGTGGATTTTGGAGTGTCTTTACCAAGAATTTTCGTATGTCAGGCTATGATTGCTGGTCGTGGATAACGGTCTCGGGAGGTCGTATCCACTTCGTTACTTCACGTCATCCGTTATATCTTACTTTTCTTTATCCGCTCTATCTGCTCAATGATTGGCTCATACAAAATGTAGGATACAACTTTGCTGTGTATTTCATGGCTGTCATCATTGTCTTTTCGGCATTCTATGCAGTACTCTTTATGTACCGTGTTTTCCGTGAAGTATTGGAGTTGAGACGGAAAGATGCAAGACTACTTACCTTGTTGTTATTCTCTTTTGGACACGTACTTATCCCAACCATGGTGCCCGACCACTTCGTTATTTCTTTGATGCTCCTCTCTCTGACACTTTACATCACGGGAAAGAAGATGAAGAAAGGAGAATTACTAACAGCTTGGCAATCGTTGGTTCTAACCTTCTTTACGGCTGGAATGGCAACGTCAAATGGGGTAAAGACCCTGTTAGCAGGCTTATTCACCAATGGAAAGAAGGTATTTACCTGTAAGTTTATTTCTATTGGAGTAGTCCTTCCATTACTCTTATTACTTGGTCTTCAACAGTCTCAATATTATCTTTTGGAGGTTCCACAGCAAGCAGTTGTGCGTCATATCGAAAGCGAAACACTGAAGAAAAACCCGCAGAAGGTGCTCGAACACAAGAAACAAAGGGATGAATGGCAGCGAACACACCTCGGTCAGCCTGTAGGAGATGGGGTGATAACGAAGTTGATGGATGTCTCTACGCCACGTATTCCAACCATTGTGGAGAACTTTTTTGGTGAGTCTATTCAGCTTCATCAGCGTTCGTTATTAAAAGATGTTTCGTGGGAACGACCTATCTTCGTGGAGTACAACTGGAGCGTGAATTATATCATCGAGGCTTTTGTAGTCCTCTTATTTATCGTAGGTATAGTGTTTAGCTATAAGCAACGGTTCTTTAAAATGCTTTTAGCTTGGTTTGCTTGTGACCTCACCTTGCATCTCATCCTCGGATTTGCCGTCACTGAAGTGTATATAATGACTTCAGGATGGGCATTCATTATCCCTATCTCCTATGGTTATTTACTGAAACGATTATCGTTGAAATGGCTAAAAATGATGCGTGTGGCGTTAATCATGCTAACCATCTACCTTTGGATTTACAATGCAGGACAGACAGTCTATTACTTAATGTCGTAAGCTTAATGTCGTAAGCTATGTGGATGAAGTTTATTAAAATAAGAAAAGACGAGCGTCTTTCGGTTTGTTTATTCCTCCTGTGGCAGCTTATTATGCACGCCACAGTGATTATTCCTTACTATTCGGTGTTCTCAAGAATATCAAAGGATTATCGGAAAAACATCCTCGATTGGTTCCATGTGTCAGGTTTCGACCCACTCACTTATTGCGTTGTTACCGACTGGACAACAGCCTACGATGTGCATAGACACCCTTTATTGGCTTTTTTCTACTATCCAGTCTATCTTATTAATCAGGGATTAATGAGCTTATTGGGTATTAACTGTGTACAGTTCTTGGTTGCTATCGTCCTTCTCATCAGTTCCCTTTATGCGTTCCTTTTAATGATACGAATAGGAAGAGAGCTCCTTCATCTCTCGCAACGAGAGTCTTCTGTACTTGCTTTTTTACTCTTCTCCTTCGCATACGTACTATTAGCAGCTATCTCACCCGACCATTTCATCTTGTCGTTATTTCTTATTCTCTTAGTGATTTATGTGACAGGTAAGCAGATGGCAGAGCATAAACCCTTGAAAAAATGGCAGACGATTGTCTTCTTTATCCTTACTGCTGGCGTATCACTTAATAATGGGTTAAAGGTGTTATTAGCTGATCTTTTCTCAAAGGGAAAGCGTTTTTTTCATCCTAAGAACCTCATTTTTGTTGTCATCTTACCTTCCGCAGCAATCTGGAGCTTTGGTCTTTGGGAGTACAAAACGTTTGTTGCCGATAGTGTCAATACACGAAAGGAACACGAAAAGAAAGCTGTTAAGGATGAGAAGACCAAGATGTGGAAAGAGTTCAGCGATACTACACATCTTAAAGATAGTAAACAGCAGACAGAAGCGTTTGCGTTACTATGGAAAAAACACCGAAAAGCGCAGCTGAAGGCAAAGTATAGCGCACCACAATATGCTCATTCTGGTACACCAGTGAGTAAACAACCGTTCTTGAACTGGACAGATGTGACTACTTCTCGCTGTGAGACCCTCGTTGAGAACCTCTTTGGTGAGTCCATACAGTTACACCAGAAGTACACGTTATGTGATGTTATTCGCGATCGCCCAGTCTTCGTTAGTTATAACTGGGTCGTAAACTATATTGTCGAAGGTCTTATCGTCTTACTCTTTTTAGGCGGAATCTGGGCTGGTAGACGTAGTAAGCTGATGTGGATGTGTTTGTCATTCTTCGCCCTTGACATGATACTTCATATAGGCTTAGGGTTTGGTATTAACGAGGTATATATAATGACAGCGCATTGGGCTTACGTCATACCGTTGTGTATAGGTTGCTTGATAAAGTCAATGAAAGGTGGGATTAGGCATGCTATCACCCTACTGACAGCCTTGATAGCTTTCTACCTCATTGTTTATAATAGTATGCTCGTCATCTTCACACTATAGTAAAGTTATGGAAAGCAAAGCCTCTGTATCAATAGTCCTCTGTACTTACAACGGTGAGAAATACGTGAGGGAGCAGATAGACTCACTGCTCGCTCAGTCTTATCCTATCCATGAGATTATCATTCAAGATGATGGTTCGACGGATCAGACATGGGAGATACTACAATCATATGCATCAAAACATGCTGTTATTCGTACTTTTAAGAATGAAGGCGAACATGGTGTTAATGCGAACTTTCTTTCTGCATTGCATCGTGCAACAGGTGATTACATTGCCATCTCCGACCAAGATGATATCTGGGAGAGGGATAAGATAGAGACACAGATGCGTTGTATAGGAGATAAGCTGCTATGTAGTGGACACTCACGCCCCTTCTCGACGGATGGTTCCTTTGCTTATTTCGACAACAGACCACGCAATGTGAATATCTTTCGAATGATGTTCTTAGGTCTACCGGGCCATACTTTATTATGTAAGCGTGCGTTGATTAATCTCTTACCACCTATTGAGAGTCCTGTTTTTAAGGTCACCCTTTACGATGCTGTATTGAGTATTATTGCCGCATCCTACGACAGTATCGTTTATTGTAATAAGGTGTTAGTTAATTTCCGACGCCATGCAGCGGCTACTACTTACAATGATTATAGTAGTAGTCTACCCTCATGGAGGAACGCTCTCACTGAGTTAACGTGGAGTCTGAACCATTATAAAGAGATACGTAAGAAGGTTGTTCCCATCTTTCAAGGTAAGCTTATGTTGATGGAGGGCTTACATTCAAATATACACGATTTCATCGAAGCCCGCGAAGCAATGCGAATGGAGACCAAGCAGGGCGTCTTTGCTTTCTTACGTTTACAATATCTACTAACGAAGAACTATAAGAAGCTCTTTCATACATCAGGTGGTGGACCTATTAAGCTACTTCGTGCTATGCTTTATCCTATCATGCAGTTGTACATGTACCACTAAGATTAAGGCTATTACCCTTTCTTACGATGAAAGTAATTGAGACACTCCTTTAGTGTTTGCGAACCTCCCAACTTCATAACGATATAATAGAGTAGGGCTGCCAAGACGACTCTCGTCAATAATAGAAGTAGAAGATTCTGTATCCATAAGGTAATGAGATAGGTTGAAATCATTACCGCCACGGATGTTAATAGATAAGGACATATATCTTTAAGGATATCTATGAAGCGTATTCCAATCTCTTTATGTGCAAAGAACTGCCACACACCCAACCAAAGGATAGTAATAGCTGTATAGACACTCACCATGAAGACGATTCCTTGTTGGTAACATAGGATAATGAGTCCTACCTGTGCTACGATTAATAAGACCGTACACCACATATAAACAGTAGACTTACCTCGACTGAGAATGAGGTTTTGATACATTGTATAAAAAGGTAGGAAAGCCCCGATAATACAAAGAATACGCAACAAAGGAATACTCTCTATCCATTTATCTGATATAAGAAGAATGATAAATTCGTGCGATATCATCGCTAATCCGAACATAGCGGGAAAGACCAAAAAGGCGGTAAAACGCATCATTTTTCTAAACACATTTACTTGCCTTTTGAGGTCATTATTCACCTCCACCAATACTGGTTGCGCTACTTGTGACACTGTTCCTGATACAAACGTGCTTGCCATTGTGTCCCACTTGAAGGCTTGAGAGAAGTTACCCACCACCTTTGCTGAGTATAAACGACCGAAGATAAAGGTTAGAATATTCTGACTAATCGTGTTGACAATCGTCGTCACAAGAATCTTATAACTAAAGGAAAACATCTTCTTCACAGGTGTAAAGTCGATGTGAAAAGAGGGTCGCCAAGGAATGATAAAGAAGCGCCACAGACTTGTAAGGCTGATATAAAGCACCTGCTGCCAAGCCAAACTCCAATAAGCATAACCCTTTAATGCTAAGATGATTCCTACCACACCCGAAACAATAAGGCAGGTGATACGCAGCAGAGCAGTCTCTTTGACCATCATGTTTTTAAATAGATAAGCTGATGGAGCTGTACCTAATGAAGAGAAGAGCAGTGATACAAATACGAAACGGGATAGATTGATAAGCTCTGAATGATGAAAGAAAGCAGCAATCAGAGGGGCTGAAAAGAAGAGAACGATATATGAAATCCAACCCATTATAGCACTAAACCAAAAGACAGAGTTATAATCATTATCCGTTGGACGTTCCATATTGGCAAGCGCAGTAGTAAATCCACTTTCCTGCAATGCCCCTGCAATCGCTGTAAAAACAGCTAACATTCCCATCAATCCATAGTCGGTTGCCGTGAGCAGACGTGCCAATAAGATTCCAATGACAATATTCAGCAGTTGCATTGTACCATTGTTCAATGCACCCCAAAAGAGTCCTTTGGCTGTTTTCTCCTTGAGTGTTTCTTTTTCCATTAGCTTTTGTATCTCTATGATACGCTGTTACTTATCTCCTCCTCAGAGTATGTTCTATCTTAAAAAGAGGTTAGCTGTCTTCTGCTATATAAAGTTTCCTTTGTGAAAGTATTTTTTATCATAAGTGTAGAAAGGGAAGATGTTATTTCTTCTTTCCCACCTTGATTGGCAGAATCCATTTAGCATGCAAATATAACGCTTTTCTTTTGAAAAGCCAAATCCTACATACTTTGGAATGATAAAGAGACTTTCCTACGGCTATATTTATCTCTTTTGCTTTTTAAGGAAGTCTTCAATAGCTGCTGTACTTTTTAAATTGGTCGTATCAACATCATGGAGTTCACTGAAATAGACTTCATGATAGAATGGACCACAGTGTTCCATAATCTGTATCTTATCCATCTGTGTTGCGAATAGTGCTTCAATAATTGTTACCTGATACTTATCGTCTTCAAACGTTATCTTAGTTGAATCATTTTTTAAGTTCCCCAACCAACCAAAGAGTAATTGCACAATAATAATGAAAGGAATACTCACCCATAACATGGTATACAAACAACCTATAGCGGCATTACCATCTTCCTTCCACCTCCGCTTGATATAGCGGATAAGGAAGAAAAGCAATATCCAAGGTAAAGTGTAGACAACTATGATATCCGCATTACTCCTTAACTTCCAAGGTGATATGCAATTGATTACCAGCCATACTACCTCAAGCCACAATACATAACCTAAGAGTTTTCTGATTATCCAATAAATCTTATACTTTCCAGTCAACATTCCCTCTATAAGTGTAATCTCTTTCTATGTTTAATACGATTAGTAACAACCTCATTTACTGTTTTTAATTGGCGTGTAATTACTCCGCACATATGGTGCGGAGGGCAAACACCATTGGTGCTAAGCGTAAACACCACTCGTGCGGAGGGCAAACACCAACATTAACAGCAATCAAGTAAGCACCTAATTACCTCTGCAAAGATAAGTATATTCGTTCGAATCATGAAATCAAAACATAAGTTTTTATAGAGAGAGAAGGCGAAGTCATAATCTTTTATTATCTTTGCAACAAGTATATTAACGGAAAATGATTGAAACTTTCAACACAGGAGAGACACAAGAAAGCCTCCGACAGGAATATAACCCAGACGGCTCTGTGCTAAGAAAAGCACAGTTGCGACTTCTCGACATGGCTATCTATCTGCAAGAAACAGCGAAGAAGATAGGTGTTCCTTGCCGACTTGATGGCGGAAATGTGTTAGGGGCAATGCGCCATGGGGGATTTATTCCTTGGGATGACGACATTGATATGGTTGTAGACTACAAGGATTTCAAACGTCTCTGTGATTATTTGAAGGCGCATCCACACCCTCAATTCGTCTTACAAGACAACGACACGGACCCTGGTTTCTATAAGGAATGGGCTTGTCTGCGTGATTTAAAGAGCGAGAACAGAAGTCATGATAATCAGCAGAGTGCTGACCGAAGAATGCATGAGGCGCAGAAGTTTAGAGGACTTCATGTAGACATCTTTCCCTATGAGGGTAATATGATTCCTTGGTTACAGCGTTTGGCAGCAAAACTATCGGTCAATGTGAATACAAAGTTAGCCGGTCGTTATCCTCTCTTGGCACAAATAGCTTATAAGTCCCTACATGTCATTGTCTTTCCAGTGTTCCGATTGGTAGGAAAACTGTTTGGTAATCCCGACCTCTATATGCACTCTTACGGTGCATGGTTTTATGAGCAGAACCCGCGTCGTTGCATGATACCACATAAAGATATCATCTTTGAAGGTCATACCTTTGAAGGGCCAGCCGATGCTGATGAGTTATGTCGTATCGCCTATGGGAACTATATGGACTTGCCGCCAAGGGATAAGCGTGATAGACACAAGATAGATGTTGTCTTTAAGTAGTAAGACGATACGGTAATGTACGTGTCAGCAGACGGCGATACCGCCATCTTATAATAACAATAAGCCAAATATAATTATGAACATAGCAGTAATCTTTGCAGGAGGTTCTGGACTACGAATGCACACGAAGTCGCGCCCTAAGCAGTTTCTTGACCTAAACGGAAAGCCGATAATCATCTATACATTAGAGTTATTCGATAATCATCCAAACATAGATGCTATCGTAGTAGCATGTATTGAAAGTTGGATTCCTTTCCTTGAGAAGCAGCTCCGTAAGTTTGAGATTAATAAGGTTGTGAAGATTATACCAGGTGGAAAGTCTGGACAGGAGTCTATCTACAAGGGACTGTGCGCTGCAGAGGAATATGCACAGAGTAAGAGTGTAAGTAATGAAGAGACAATCGTTCTTATTCACGATGGTGTTCGTCCGCTCATAACAGAAGAGACGATAACAGATAACATTAAGAAAGTTGAAGAAGTCGGGAGTTGTATCACTTGTATCCCAGCAACAGAAACACTTATTGTGAAGCAGGATGACGATGCTTTGGAGATTCCTTCACGTGCCGATTCGTTCATTGCTCGTGCACCACAGAGTTTCCGTTTGGTCGATATAATAACTGCTCATCGACGCTCCTTGGCGGAAGGAAAGGCCGATTTCATCGATTCTTGTACGATGATGAGCCACTATGGGTATAAGTTAGGGACGATTATCGGTCCAATGGAGAATATTAAGATTACAACCCCAACAGACTTCTTCGTGCTGCGTGCGATGGTGAAGGTGCATGAAGATCAGCAGATATTCGGATTGTAAAGGTGTTGTTATGTGTCGATGGAACGGGGATTTTTATAACTTTATAGGGTGAGAATGAAGGAAAGAATACTAAAAGAAGATATAAGCTATTTTGCAGATACGTTTCCTTTCTCAGCAGCATTGGAAGGGAAGACGATAGCTGTAACGGGGGCAACTGGCTTGTTGGGTGCATGTATGGTACGTTGCCTGTTGGCTCTACGCACAGAAAAAGGTATCAACTTACACGTGGTGGCTGTTGTAAGGAACGTGCAGAAAGCAGAGAGAATGTTTGGTCAGGTAAGCGATGAAATCAGCTATTATTCCTATGACTTCTCTTGTGTTGAACCATTCGCACCTACGAAAAAGATAGACTACCTCTTCCATTTTGCTGCTCCGACAGCTTCAAAAGATTTCGTTGAACACCCTGTAGAGACTATGAATACTGTCTATGGCGGTATGCAAAACCTATTGTCTTACGCTCATCAGCATGGTGTAACTTCGATGGTATTAGCCTCAACGTTAGAAGTCTATGGTACTGTCACTGACGACCGACACCCACTCACAGAAGACATGCAGGGCTATCTTGACCCAATGGCAACTCGTAGCAGTTATCCGTTAGCAAAGAGAGCTGCCGAGGCATTGTGTCATAATTATGCAGACGAGTACGGTGTTCACGTGAAAGTGGCACGTTTGGCACAGACTTTCGGTGCTGGTGTGAATGGTAATGACAATCGTGTCTTTGCGCAATTTGCACGCAGTGTTATGAAGAACGAGGATATCATTCTACATACGACAGGCGAGCTTAGTCGTTGCTATTGCTATACGATAGATGCCGTTACGGCAATGCTGTATATTCTCTTGCGTGGTAAGGATGGCGAAGCATACAATGTAGCAAATGAAGACACTTATATCTCTATCCGTGAGATGGCAGAGTTCGTTGCCTCGACGTTTAATCCTCAGAGTGTGAAGGTGGTGATACAGCCACAAGAGGGGTTAGGATATTCGCCAACAACAAAGCTCAGACTTGCCACACAGCGTATTCAGGAGTTAGGATGGAAAGCGCATTTTGGGTTAAAAGAGATGTTCCGTCGACTCATCCTTTCAATGGAGGAAGAACTGGTATGAGTAATTTTCTGCAACGGATAAGAGAGAGTCTTTTTCATGTCTACTACCGAAAAGACTTGCGAAGATGGGAGGGCGACCCTAAGAATGAGCTGCCTATCTATGGTGTTTATCATGTCATGTTAGACACTGGATGGGAGCCATTGGTGAGAAGGCAGATTGATAATCTACGTAAGAGTGGTCTGCTGGATGCGACAACGACTTTCTTCGTGAGTTGTATAGCAGGCAATCAAGCAGATGTGGAGTGTTTGAAGCGTATTATCAATAGTGATAAACTCGTGATAATATCCAATGTCACTGACCCTAAGCGGTATGAGTACCCTGCTTTAGAGTTCATTAAGCAACTGTCTGAAAGGGAGGATAGTCTCTTCTATTACTTCCATACGAAGGGTATCTCTTACCAGTCGCTAACCTCTAACGACCGTCTCTTCTGCTCTTTTAAGAAGAAGATAGAGGCTTGGAGAGAGATGTTGGAATATTTCATCTTTGATAAATGGAAGGTTGCCGTGAATGTTCTGAATGAAGGATACGATACCTATAGCTGTTATCGATGGCCACCACGAAACTATACAATGTATTCTGGTAGTTTCTGGTGGGCAAGGTCGGCTTATATAAGGACACTACCAAATTTTGATAAAGCGGTTATTTCTACCAATCGTTTCTATTCTGAGGTATGGCTTTTTGAGCGAAACCATCGACAGTTCTCGGCATTTGACACAATAGCCGACCTCTACTTCGTAAGGATTCCTCGTTCTATCTATACGGACGAGCAGACAAAGTGGTTTGATAAGGTTTGCTTCTCGTTTACTTATAATATGCGGAAAATAGAAAAGCATATCTTCAAATACAATTATAAGAAACGGTGTCAGAAACGTTTCCAGAAACTTAAGAATGAGATATAATATAAGGTGATGGATTGTTTAGAGAGCTTTGTTCTCACTCAACCCTACTCGTTGTCGATAATTATTCTTTTATTTGTAAGCTCTTAGGGCTGGGGACTAATATGCGCTCCCAGCCCTCTTGTTTGTTATTCTTCCTTATTACCTCTATTTGATATGAGAATTATTTTCCTGTCATATCTGTCATCCCTTATATGCGTTTAACATCTTGATAATCAAAAGGAATCATCCAAATGTTAAAATGACAGCAACTAAAACTAAAATTAAATTGGGGTAATAGTCGTGTTTATCTTCCTTATTTAGATAGGTATGATGACTCCCTTTCTGAGGAGAGTAACTTTTTCTAAGTATTATGATATTTGTATATAGAGCGGATAAGGGAGAATAAAATGAATTGTAAGTTTAAATAAGATTTATCGGTTTGTGTCTTTGAGTTCGCTGTGCAAGTTCTACAAGCGAAGAACAGGAATTATAGCTACCGCATTTAGAGTAACAAAGAGTTGATGTTTGACTTTTGAAAGGGTGAGATAATAGGTGAAGGAGACAAGTGTAGGTTAGTAAAACCATCCTATTATTAGTCGGTTATTTGCTCGTCTGTATATAATATGGATAATCTACTATTGTAAACTGCTCTTGTGAAACAACTTAATATAAGCGCTGAACATCAGAGATGATCGTTGTAGGTACCAGACCATCGATAGCTTTTCCTTGGCTTACTCGTTGGCGTATATCTGTACTGCTGATATCAATAAAAGGTGTTTGAAGAATAGTGACACCATGGGGCAGTGACGTTTCTGAGATTCTTTGGTTGTGTCGTGGATAGACTACGATAGGGTAGTGAGTGAGGATATCCTCTGCATGATACCATCGGTCGAAGGCTTCCCAATTGTCACCACCAACGAGAAGTGTGAAGCGATGAGTGGGGAAGTCATGGCTGAGATGCTGTAGGGTTTTCCAAGTATAAGAAGGTTTCGGAAGTTGGAATTCATAGTCCGAAGCCTTAAAATGGGGGTTGTCAACAGTAGCTTTACGTACTAATTCCAATCGAAGGTGATCGGCTAAAAGTTGTTGGTTTACCTTGAATGGGTTTTGAGGTGATACCATAAACCAAACCTCATCTAATTTTTCTTTTTCAAGAAAGGCTTTGGCAAGGGCTATATGTCCGTTGTGGATGGGGTTGAATGAACCACCAAAGATGCCGATGGAAGCCTCCCCCGATGAAGGGATAGCCTCCCCCAACCCCTCCGAAGGGAGGGGAGTGCTAATAGGAGTGAAGTGAGATGATGGTTTCATAATGGTGTAATGGGCTTTAGAACCTATAAGTATTAGCAGTGCTATATGTTCTATTCATTATAGAAAATATAGGCATTATTAGAAATGGTTCTTTTACTATTTGCAATCTATTAGGGCTCCCCTCCTATTACTTCCCTTCGGTCAGTGACCGTTGGTTCGGAGGGGTTGGGGGAGGCTTTTTTATCCCTCTAAGAACGCCTTTACAACCTCATAAGTCTCTTGCTTTGCTTTCTCAAGGTCGTCATTTACGATTATCTTATCGAATTTTTCAGCGAAGGTAAGCTCCTCTGAAGCCTTAGCAAGGCGGTTTTCAATAGCCTCTGCACTATCAGTTTGTCTACCAACAAGGCGACGGCGTAGTTCTTCTACTGATGGAGGTTGGATGAAAAGACTTAAAGCACGATCGCCATAGAACCTCTTGATGTTACAGCCACCCTTCACATCAACATCGAAGATAACATTCTGTCCTGCTGCAGACTGGCTCTCTACCTGTGATTTTAACGTGCCATAAAAGCGGTCCTCGTAAACCTCTTCATACTCAAGGAACTCTCCATTAGCAATCTTCTCTTTGAACTGTTCTGGTGAAAGGAAGATATATTCTACACCATCCTGCTCCGTACCACGTGGTGCACGGGTAGTACAACTGATAGAAAAAGCCAACTTTAGTTCAGGATGTTCTTTCATTAACCACTGAACGATGGTACTCTTACCTGCACCAGAAGGAGCAGAGAGGATGAGTAACCTCCCCCCACCCCTCCGAGGGAGGGGAGTGCCTAACGGACAGTCGTGGGACGTGTTAGAAGACGATGTGATGTTAGAAGTGTCTTCCTGTATCTTAGTTTCTGGTGTTATATTAGCTGATTTGTTTTCAGATGAAAGCTTGTTCATAGCTGTTTTTATTTTGTTTAATACTTTATTGAGATTGTGCAGGACTTCCTCGTTGGTGAATCTAATGATATGAAAACCGAAAGTCATAAGGTAAGCATCTCGTTTTTCATCGCTTAATTTCTGTTCTTCTGCGAGGTGATAATCTCCGTCAACTTCTATTATAAGATTTAATGAAAGACATATGAAGTCAGGGATATAGTCATAGATAGGATGTTGTCGGCGAAAGCGTACACCTAATTGTTTTCCCCTAAGGTATTCCCATAAAAGTGCCTCTGCCTCAGTAGGATGTTTCCTATTATATTTTGCATTTTGACAAAGTAGCTGATAAGTAGAAGCAGCATTTGTTTGATAATGAAAACTTCCAAAGTAGCTATGTTTCCCGTCTATCTTCTTCATAGCAGCTACTTATCTGTTTATAGGTTTTAATACTCGTTGCAGACTATATTCTTTTTGGCACTCCCCTCCTTTGGAGGGGTTGGGGGAGGTCCTTACAACGCATTCAAAACCTGTTCCTTTATCTGCTCCAGCTCGTCCTTCATCTTAACAACGATGTTCTGCATCTCTGCTTGATTGCTCTTAGAGCCAGTAGTATTGATTTCGCGTCCCATTTCTTGTGCGATGAAACCGAGTTTTTTGCCAACACCATGACCACTCTCTTTCATTGTTTCATGGAAGTATTTGAGGTGGTTTGTCAGTCGCTGCTTCTCCTCGTTGATGTCAAGTTTCTCAATATAATAAATCAGTTCCTGCTCAAGACGGTTCTTATCGTAGTCTACCTCTGGAATCTGTTTAAGACCATCGATAATCTTTTCTCTAATCTTTGGTACACGACTCTTTTCAAAAGGTTCGATGCTCTTCAAAAGGTTAGCAATATTGTCAATCTTCTCAGTAAACTTCTTTTGTAGAGCAGCTCCTTCCTGTTTGCGGAATTCGGTGAGCTTTTCAATAGCCTCGTTGATAGCCTGCTGTGCTATTTCCCATTCCTCGTCATCTAAAACCTCAACTTCAGTCTTTGCTGTTACGTCAGGAAGACGAAGAAGTGTAGTAAACCAATCCTCAGGTTCTGGGATACCAGTAGATGCAGAGATTGCCTTAATCTGTTTATAATAGTTCTCTACCAGAGCAGCGTTGATAGGAGTGGCGTCAACAGTTGACTCCTTTTCAACCCATAGGGAGAAGTCAACTTTACCGCGCTCCAGCTTCTGTGCAAGGAGACGACGGATTTCCATTTCCTTTTCTCTGTAGAGAGGTGCGATGCGTGCTGAGAGGTCGAGTGACTTACTATTAAGTGATTTCACCTCAACATTGATTTTCTTTTCCTTGTAGGCTACAACAGCTTTGCCATAGCCAGTCATTGATAGTATCATGAGCTTTTCGCGTTAATTTTTTGCAAATGTACAAAAAATGTGGAATAAAAAGAGTATATTTGCAAGTTATTTAGAACATAATTGATTTTTATGTCTTGTATATTAAATATTGATACGAGTACAAATGTGTGCTCTGTTGCAGTAAGTCAGGATGGAACTTGTATTTTCGATAAGCAAGATACGCTCGATCCTAAGCATAGAGAAAAGTTAGGAACATTTGTTGATGAGGCACTTGCCTTCATTGATAATAATAACTTGCCATTGGATGCAGTGGCAGTTAGTGGTGGTCCAGGTTCATATACTGGTCTGCGTGTCGGTGTTTCTATGGCAAAGGGAATCTGCTATGGACGTGGAGTAAAGTTGTTGGCAGTATCTACGTTAGAGCTGTTAGCTGTACCAGTATTGCTTCATCATGAGGAGATAGAAGAGAATGCTCTTCTCGTTCCAATGATTGATGCGCGCCGTATGGAAGTTTATTCTGCTGTGTATGATCGTGCTTTGAAGGAAGTGCGTGGCATTCAGGCAGATGTAGTAGACGAGAACACCTACAAGGAATACCTTGAGCGTGGTCCTGTTTACTTCTTCGGTAATGGTGCAGAGAAGTGCATGGAGATTATCAATCATCCTAATGCACACCTAATCAAGGGTATTGATGCTTTGGCTAAGAATATGTTCCCGTTGGCGGAGAAGCGTATTGCACAAGAGAAGTTTGAGGATGTAGCTTACTTCGTTCCATTCTATCTCAAAGACTTTGTTGCTAAGCAGGCAAAACCATTGCTGTAGATTAAGCTTTAGAATAAGGCTTGAGATCATCACTTAACATGAAACATTCATCATTTCAATGAATATAGAAGGATTAGATTATAACACACAGCGAGAGCGACTCATACTGCCACAGTATGGGCGAGGGATACAGAATATGGTGGATTATGCCGTTGCACTCCCAACAAAGGAAGAGCGTCAGCGGTGTGCAGAAACCATCATTTCAATTATGGATAGGATGAATGCCCAGAACCGTAGTAACTTTGATCACATGGAAAAGCT
Source organism: Prevotella sp. ICM33 (assembly GCF_000517825.1). NCBI lineage: Bacteria > Pseudomonadati > Bacteroidota > Bacteroidia > Bacteroidales > Prevotellaceae > Prevotella > Prevotella sp. ICM33. The sequence continues at coordinate 13,675 of NZ_JACD01000007.1, read as the reverse complement.
CTGGGATCATTTGGCATTGATGGCAAACTTTGAGTTGGATATTGACTATCCTTGCGATGTGTCAGAGGCTTTGAAGATTGCTACTAAGCCAGAGCCAATGAGCTATCCGATGTCGAATATTCCTGTAAGACACTATGGAAAATTGTTGTTTGAAGCTTTTGAAGAGCTGAAGACAATGGAACCAGGGACTCGTCGGGATGCATTCGTGCGTTCGGTTGCTAATCAGATGAAACGTAGTCTGATGCAGTGGGGACATGGTACTTGTGATGATGAGAAGATAGCTTCGGACCTTGCCCGCTATACAGATGGTAAGATTCAGCTTGATCTTGACACATTCAAGTTTGAGAAAATTAATGCGAGAGAGTTTGCTCAGCCTCGTAATAAGAAGAAAAAGTAAAATAACGACACATGGAATCCTTTATCATAGAAGGTGGACATCGGCTGAGTGGCACGATTGCTCCACAAGGTGCAAAGAATGAAGCCTTGGAGGTGATTTGCGCAACATTATTGACATCAGAAGAAGTTATCATACGCAATGTACCTGATATCCTCGATGTGAACAACCTCATAAAACTCTTACAAGATATTGGGGTGAAGGTGAAGAAGCTTGCCCCTAATGAGTTCTCTTTCCAAGCAGACGAGGTAAACCTCGATTATTTAGAGAGTAGCGACTTTGTTAAGAAGTGCTCTTCTCTGCGTGGAAGTGTCTTGATGATTGGTCCATTGTTGGGTCGTTTTGGTAAGGCTACGATAGCTAAGCCGGGTGGTGACAAGATTGGTCGTCGTCGTTTGGACACCCACTTCCTTGGATTCAAGAATCTTGGTGCACACTTTGGGCGTGTTGAAGATCGAGATGTATATGAGATACAGGCTGATAAACTTGTTGGTACTTATATGCTATTAGACGAGGCGTCTATTACGGGTACTGCTAATATCATCATGGCAGCAGTGTTAGCAGAAGGGACAACAACAATTTACAACGCAGCTTGTGAGCCATATATCCAGCAACTCTGTAAGATGCTAAATGCAATGGGTGCAAAGATTAGCGGTATTGCCAGTAACTTGATTACTATCGAGGGTGTGAAGGAATTGCATTCTGCTGACCATAGAATCCTGCCTGACATGATTGAGGTAGGCTCTTTCATTGGTATTGCTGCAATGATTGGTGATGGTGTTCGTATTAAGGATGTGTCCGTTCCTAACTTGGGATTGATACTCGACACCTTCCACCGTCTCGGTGTACAGATAATAGTAGATAATGACGACCTCATCATTCCACGTCAGGACCACTATGTGATAGACTCTTTCATTGATGGAACGATTATGACTATCAGTGATGCTCCATGGCCAGGATTGACACCAGACCTGATCTCTGTGTTGCTCGTTGTTGCTACACAGGCGCAGGGTAGTGTACTTTTCCACCAGAAGATGTTTGAGAGTCGTTTGTTCTTTGTGGACAAACTCATTGACATGGGTGCACAGATAATCCTCTGTGATCCTCACCGTGCCGTAGTTGTTGGTCACGATAATGCTAAGAAACTTCGTGCGGGTCGTATGTCAAGTCCTGATATTCGTGCGGGTATTGCACTGCTTATCGCAGCACTAACAGCACAGGGAACAAGTCGTATTGATAATATAGTACAAATTGACCGAGGATATGAGAACATCGAAGGACGTCTCAATGCCCTTGGTGCAAAGATTCATCGAGCAGAGGTTTGTTAATCTCATCGTATCTAAAACGCACTTTGAGAGAGTGTGTTGTGTATTTTAGATAAATAGGGTTGACCTATTCTCGCAAAAAGGGTTGACGTTTTCTTGCAAAAAGGTTGACCTTTTTCCTCAAAAAGGTAGACGGTTTTGGGCAAAAGGGTCGACCGTTTTACTGAAAAAACAATTTGGAATTGAAATAAGCTGTAGTTTTATCAGTACTACAGATATAAGATGAAAAGATGATAAAGAAGGAAGAAGTCTACAAGATTGGGCGTATCGGGAAACCGCATGGCGTACACGGAGAGTTGCAGTTGCAGTTCTCCGATGACGTTTTTGATGTGGTAGATGCCGATTACCTGATATTGGACATTGACGGAATCCTCGTTCCTTTCTTTATGGAGGAATATCGGTTCCGTTCTGACGAGATAGCCCTGATGAAGTTTTGTGACATCAATAGCGATGTGCAAGCACGCGAACTGACGGGATGTATTGTCTATTTCCCACGTAAGTTGGCAGAAGAAGGGACAGATGATGTGTCATGGGCGCAGATTGTCGGTTATTCCTTGATAGATGAAGCAACGAATAATGTGATTGGCAAGATTGTTGCTGTAGATGAAACAACTGTCAATACACTCTTTGAGGTGACTACACCTGAAGGCGAGGAAATACTCATTCCTGCCAGTGGTGAACTTATCGTTGCAACAGACATAGCGTCACAGACGATTACGATGCGGATTCCAGCAGGGCTACTTGACCTCTGATTCGCAGTATAAACTAAAAGAATTAATGAAACAACAAATCTGTATATTAGGCTCAACAGGTAGCATTGGTACGCAAGCCCTTGATGTTATCAGTCAGCATCCTGACCTCTACGAGGCTTATGCACTCACTGCAAATCATCGTTGGAAGGAACTTGCTGAGCAGGCTCGTCGCTTTAATCCTGCTGCGGTTGTCATTGCTGATGAGGCTTATTATGAACCTTTGAAGCATGAGTTGGCTGATATGCCTGATGTAAAGGTGTATGCAGGTAGCAAAGCTTTGGAGGATATCGTTGAGTCACCATCAATAGATATGGTACTTACAGCCATGGTTGGCTATTCAGGTCTTGCTCCAACAATCCACGCTATCAAAGCAAAGAAGAAGATATGTTTGGCGAACAAGGAGACACTTGTTGTAGCTGGTGAGTTGATTCTTCAGTTGGCTCAGCAGTATCATGTGCCTATCCTGCCTGTAGATAGTGAGCATAGTGCTATCTTCCAGAGCTTAGTTGGTGAGGATGCGAACGAGATTGAGAAGATTCTTCTCACCTGTTCGGGTGGTCCTTTCCGTACTTTTACCCATGAACAGTTGAAGCATGTCACTGCAGCCGATGCTCTCAAGCACCCTACATGGGATATGGGAGCGAAGATTACCATTGACTCTGCATCTTTGATGAACAAAGGTTTTGAGGTGATAGAAGCTAAGTGGCTCTTCGGTGTTCCAGCTGATAAAATACAAGTATTGGTTCATCCTCAGTCTATTGTTCACAGTGCGGTACAGTTCTGTGATGGTGGTGTAAAGGCACAGTTAGGTGTTCCAGATATGAGATTACCTATCCAATATGCCTTTTCTTTTCCACAACGCCTGCCGTTAGCTGGTGATAGGTTAGATCTTTTCCGTCAACCATTGGAGTTCTTTGAGCCTGATGTGGAGAAGTTTAAGTGTCTTGCAATGGCATACGAAGCTATTAACAAGGGTGGCAATATGCCTTGTATTGTCAATGCTGCCAACGAGATTGTCAATGAAGGGTTCCGTAAGGGTGCTTGTAGTTTCTTGGCAATGGGTGACATCATTGAGAAGGCAATGCAAACTGTTGCTTTTGATAGCAATCCAGATTATGATGTATATGTGCAGACGGATGCTGAGGCACGTCGTGTAGCACTTGAGATTATGAATAATAAATAATGAATAGATAAATAATGGAAACATTTCTGATCAGATTGCTCCAGTTCATTCTGGCAATCTCTCTGCTTGTCCTGCTGCATGAAGGCGGACACATGTTCTTTGCGAAGCTTTTTGGCGTTCGCGTTGAGAAGTTCTTCGTATTCTTCGATGTGGGCATCGGTAAGTGGAAAGGTAAACTTTTCAGTTGGAAACCTAAGAAAGACGATACGGAATATGGTATGGGTTGGTTGCCACTTGGTGGCTACTGCAAGATTTCTGGTATGATAGATGAAAGCTTCGATACCGACCAGATGAAGCAGGAACCACAACCATGGGAGTTCCGTACAAAGCCAGCTTGGCAGCGTCTTTTGATTATGATAGGTGGTGTGTTGGTCAACTTTGTCCTCGCTCTCTTCATTTATTCAATGGTGATGTTTGTATGGGGAGACAGCTATTTCAAGGTGTCTGACATGAGTATGGGTATGCGTTTCAATGCTGAGGCTAAGGCTTTGGGTTTCAAAGACCACGATGTAATGTTGGGAACAGATCAAGGCGCATTCCGTGAGTATGCCAATGTGAATGGCGATTTCTTCCGTCAGATAGCACAGGCTAAGCGTGTGGATGTTCTTCGTAATGGTAAGAAACATAGTATTACTCTGCCTGGCGATATGGATATGCTGTCAATGATTAAGACACGTCCTTTGTTTGCAGAGCCTTTCATTCCTGCACAGGTGGATAGCGTGTTGGGCGATACACCAGCAGCGAAAGCAGGTATTAAGGCAGGCGACCTCATTAAGTCTATCAATGGAAAGCCTGTTGAGACATGGACAGATATGAATTATCAGACAGGTGTCTTGAGTGATGTCTTGGCAGTGAAGAATACGCATAAGGATTCTCTTGCAGTTCGTTCTGTTGTGCTGACGGTTCAGCATAAGGGCGCAGCAAAGCTCGATACATTAAAACTTATGTTGACACCTGATTTGAAGTTGGGTGTTTTACAGTCAACATTGGCAAGTTATTATAAGCCTGTACAGGAGGAATACTCCTTCTTTGAGAGTTTCCCTGCAGGTATAAAGCATGGTTGGAACGTATTACGTGGCTATGTCGGTAACTTCCGTTACCTTGCTTCAGCAGATGGTGCAAAGAGTATAGGCGGCTTCGGAGCTATCGGCAGTCTTTTCCCTCCATTCTGGGACTGGTATATGTTCTGGTCAATGACAGCCTTCTTGAGTATTATGCTTGCCTTCATGAACATTCTTCCTATCCCTGCTTTGGATGGCGGTCATGTGGTATTCCTTCTCTATGAGATGATTACTCGTCGTAAACCATCAGAGAAGTTCATGGTACGTGCGGAGTATGTTGGTATAACCATTCTAATCCTCCTTATGATATTTGCCAACCTCAACGACATTCTTCGTTGGTTGCATCTTATGTAAGAATAAGGCTTCTTTAACGGATCTAATCCTATTGAATAGTCCGTTAATAGTATCTTAAGACGAAATCACGCAATATAAGCTTTAGCAAGTATTGCGTGATTTTTGTTTATTTGTGCCGCTTATTCATAAAGGTTTAGTCGTTTTCTCTCCCTTTCCTGCAGTTCTTTTTACAGTAGGCTACTCGTTTCTTTACTACAAGTTGTTCACGTGTTAAGGCTCCGCACCATTGGTGCTAAGCATGAGCACCAATGGTGCGAAGCCTTAACACAAGAATAAAAGATGGTTATAAAGGGTTATGGCAAGCGTTATTAGATGCTGTAAGCACCAATAGTTGATTTGTATGGATGTGTTCTGATGAGATTACTATATCCTGATATGAAATTACGCAATACCTACCACGGTAGATATTGCGTAATTCTATATTGTCACTTTAAAGTTAAATATTTCGATGTTAGTGGTCTTCACCCTTCCTCTATTATGGAAGAAAGGCTGGGGGATGAGGTCTCTTTAATACAGCAATACTATTCCAGCAATGCCCGCATAACATATCATGCGGATAGGATTAATCTTCATCCACATTGTACCGACAAAGGTTGCTGCAAAAAGAAATAGGCTAATCCAAAACTGCCAAGGGTTAATACTTGGTGCAGAGAAGTTATCTGCATTGCATAATAATAAGGTGGCAGCTGCTAATAGACCCACGACAACAGGGCGCAGACCTGCAAAGACTGACTGTACAACAGGCGTGTTCATGTACTTGAGGAACATCTTACTGATAAGAATCATCATTATCAATGAAGGGAGCACAAGAGCTATGGTGGCGGTGAGACTACCCAATACTGCCATTCCTGCGCCAAAACCTGCATTATGTACAGCTGTATAACCGCAATAGGTAGCAGAGTTTATACCAATAGGACCAGGTGTCATCTGTGATACAGCAACGATGTTTGTAAACTCAGCTGAGCTAAGCCAATGATGGTTTACAACCGTTTCTGTTTGTATCAATGATAACATTCCATATCCTCCACCGAATCCAAAGAGTCCGATGATAAAGAAAGTGTAGAAAAGTTCTAAGTATATCATGTTGTTATTTCTGTTATTAGTCTGTTTTTAGTGTGTTGTTTATCCGAAATTATCCCATTCGTCTCTATCTTCCTTCGGAACTTTCGTTTGCTATTTCTCTTGCGAAGTTATATCCCGTTAGGCTCTCCCCTCCTTCGGAGGGGCTGGGGGAGGTTTTCTTACTCCGTCGGTTTAATAAACTTCCCATAAAGGAATCCACCTAAGCCTGCAGCAAGAATGACGTAAACAGGATTGACTCCTAACAGCCAAATGGCGATGGCGGTGACAATAGGGATCCAACAGTTCGCCAATGATATTTTAGCACTCTTAGCCAATGTGAAGGTTGGTACAGCTATCAAAGCAACCACTGCAGGGCGTATTCCACGGAACATTGCTGCTACCCATGGGATGTCCATAAACTGATGGAAGAAGAGAGCTATGCCAAGAATGATGAGGAAAGAGGGGAGGATTGCACCTAAACAAGTGACGAGTGCACCCGGTGTCTTTCGCATCTTATATCCTACAAACACACTGATGTTTGCAGCAAGGACACCAGGACAGCTTTGTGCAACAGCTATCAGGTCAACAAACTGATCTTCTGGAATCCACTTTCTCTTCACTACGACTTCATTTTGGATAATTGAAATCATAGCATATCCACCGCCAAGTGTAAAGGCTCCAATCTTAAAGAAGGTTTTGAAAGCTTCCCAATAGAATCCTTTGGGTGATGGGTGTTGGGTGTTTGGTGTTGATGAAATGTTATCTTTATCCACTGTGTCTTGTTATTTATAGTGAAATCAATGTTTGAGAACTACGGACGCCCCCATCTGTTCACATATACCTATTAGGTAATATTACTCAGATGAGGGCGTTTCCCTGTGTAGTCTATATATAACGGTGTGCTAATCTATTACACCTTCAATAGGGGAGAGGCAAACCTTACAGTTTGCTTTCAACCCACTTGCGAGCATTTACAAATGCCTCAATCCATGGTGTAACCTCGTCCTGACGACGCTCACGTGGATAGTAAGCCTGCTGCCATGGGAAGATAGCACGCTCCAAGTGTGGCATCATTGCAAGGTGACGACCGTCTGCAGAGCAGATACCTGCTACATTATAGTCAGAGCCGTTAGGGTTACCAGGATATTCAGCGTAGTTGTATTTAGCGATGATATTGTACTTATCTTCTGCCTCTGGGAGGTAGAAACGACCCTCACCGTGTGCTACCCAGATACCGAGTTTGTTGCCGCTCAAAGAACCGAACATTACACTATTGTTCTGTGGAATGGTCAAGTTTAAGAATGAACTCTCAAACTTTTTGCTGGTATTGTGGCAGAGGTGAGCACGATGCTTGTGTTCTGGGTTGATAAGGTTCAACTCAACCATCAACTGACAACCGTTACAGATACCCAATGAAAGTGTATCTTCGCGTGCATAGAAGCGGTCGAGTGCCTGCTTAGCCTTTGGATTATAGAGGAAAGCACCAGCCCATCCCTTTGCAGAACCGAGTACGTCAGAGTTAGAGAAACCACCACAGAAGACAATCATATTTACTTCTTCCAAAGTCTCACGACCCGTGATCAGGTCGGTCATCATGACGTCTTTCACCTCGAAGCCTGCCAAATAGAGTGCGTAAGCCATCTCACGCTCACCATTGGTACCCTTCTCACGAATGATAGCTGCCTTTGGTGTTGGGTGCTGAGTGTTAGGTGTTGAAGTCTTCCAACGGTCTGCATCGAGTCCATACTGCTGGAGTGTGCCGGTGAAGTCAGCATTAAACTTCATCTCGATTGGCTGCTTCTTATAGTTCTGGCAACGCTTCTTAGCCATGCCATTCATACTCTGCTTGCAGTCGAGAAGATAAGATGTCTTATACCATGTCTCACGCATTGCATCAATATCGAACTCTGTCTTCCAATCACCATCAGCAATACTGAGTGTGCGCTTGTCAGGACTTGGTGTACCGATACGCGCAAAGCCGATGCAATTCTCAGTCAAGAATTCTTTGACTTCTTCCTTATGTTCATCAGCAACCTGAATAACTACACCCGGATTCTCAGCAAAAAGCTTCTTGATTACATCGTCACCCTTGATATCATGAAGGTTGATATGCAAACCACCTTCAGCATTAGCAAAGGTCATTTCAAGTAATGTTGTAATCAAACCACCTGCTGAAATATCATGTCCAGCGAGTATCCATCCACGGCGAATCATCTCCTGTACGGCATCGAAACAGTCGCAGAAGTACTGTGGCTCTTTCACTGTTGGAACGTCACTGCCAATCTTTCCGAGACTCTGTGCAAAGGCTGAACCACCTAAACGCTGCTCATCAAAACTAAAGTCGATATGATAGAGGCGTGTATTCTTATCATTCACAAGTACTGGAGAAACCACCTGACGAACATCGCTTACTTCACCACCACTGGTAACAATGACAGTTCCCGGAGAGATAATCTTATCTCCATTAGGATATTGCTGGGTCAGAGAAAGTGAATCCTTACCTGTTGGAACGTTCACACCGATAGCGCAGCAGAAGTCTGACAAAGCCTTAACCGCACTATAAAGACGTGCATCCTCGCCCTTCTGTGAGCGACAAGGCCACATCCAGTTGGCTGAAAGACTTAGGCTATCCATGCCGTCTGCCAATGGCGCCCATACAATGTTGGTCAATGACTCGGCTACTGAAAGGACTGAGCCTGCCTCTGGTGATGCGAGTCCTGCCTGTGGGGCGTGACCGAGTGCGGTAGCAATACCCTTATGACCACGATAGTCTAAGGCTACAACACCACAGTCAGAGAGTGGCAACTGAATCTCACCCTGACACTGCTGACGGGCTACCTTACCTGTAACAGAGCGGTCAACCTTATTAGTCAACCAGTCCTTACATGCCACAGCTTCCAACTGAAGCACACGCTGGAGGTATTCCTCCACCTTATTTATACTATAAGAAACATTCTCATATTTGCGTTCAACGGTCTCATCCTTCATGATTGTCTTTGGAGAATGACCGAACATCTGAGCTACGTCTAAGTCGAATGGCTTTACACCATCGCCTTGTACGAATGAGAAGTGGGCGTCACCTGTTGTCTCACCAACAACATACATTGGAGCACGCTCACGCTCAGCAATCTTCTTCACGTGGTCGAGGTGCTTCTCGTCAATGAGCAAGCCCATGCGCTCCTGTGATTCGTTGGCGATGATTTCCTTGGCACTCAAAGTCTTGTCACCGATAGGCAACTGTGACATATCAATCTTACCACCACATTCTTCAACAAGCTCACTCAAACAATTCAGGTGTCCTGCAGAACCGTGGTCGTGGATAGATACAACAGGGTTGTTATCTTCTTCTACCAATGCACGTACGAGGTTATAAGCGCGTTTCTGCATCTCTGGGTTAGCACGCTGTATGGCATTCAACTCAATACCATTTGAGTAACGACCCGTATCAACTGATGATACTGAACCACCACCAAGTCCGATACGGTAGTTATCGCCACCAACGACAACTACCTTGTTACCAGCCTGTGGTTCACCCTTCAGACAATCGCGCTTAGTTCCATAACCCACGCCACCTGCAAGCATAATCACCTTGTCGTAAGCATACTTCTCACCATTCTCTTGATGTTCAAATGTGAGTAGTGAACCGGTAATTAAAGGCTGACCAAACTTGTTACCGAAATCGCTCGCACCATTAGATGCCTTGATAAGAATCTGTTCTGGAGTCTGATAGAGCCACTGACGAATAGGAAGGATATCTTCCCAATCACGTAGGACTGGAGTTGTACCGTCATCTTCTGTCAGACGAGGGTAAGCGGTCATATAGACTGCTGTTCCTGCGATTGGCCATGAACCAACGCCACCGCCCATACGGTCGCGAATCTCACCACCCGTACCTGTTGCTGCTCCATTGAATGGCTCAACGGTAGTTGGGAAGTTGTGGGTCTCGGCTTTCAGAGAGATAACACTCTCGATAGGCTTTACTCGGAAAAAGTCAGATGTGCTCTGGTTTGCAGGCGCAAACTGTTCAACCTCTGGACCTTGTGCGAAAGCTACATTGTCTTTATAGGCTGAAAGAATCTTACCAGGATTCTCTTTTGTAGTCTTCTTGATGAGGCTGAAAAGACTGCTCTCCATCACCTTGCCATCAATGACGAACTCTCCACCGAAAATCTTATGGCGGCAATGCTCAGAGTTAATCTGTGCGAAACCGAAGATTTCAGAGTCGGTGAGTGGGCGGCCATTCTGCTTTTCAATCTTGTGGAGATATTCCATCTCCTCTGGTGAGAGTGCCAAACCTTCTTCTTCGTTGAACTTCTCTAAGTCCTCCACACGCTTGATAGGCTCTGGCTCGTGGTTGACAGTGAAGATAGTCTGGTCAAGACCATCATACATACGTTGCAACATCGGGTCATAATCAGCCTCTTTGCTGCTTACAGGGAAGTACTCCTCTATACGCAAAATGCCGTCAAGACTCATGTTTTGAGTAATCTCGACGGCATTCGTACTCCAAGGAGTAATCATCTCACGGCGTGGTCCCACATAGTAGCCCTGCAGCGTCTCTTCGTTCTGCAAGTAGGTGGCATCGCCATAGAGCCAACAAAGTTCGTTGATTTCCGCGTCGGACAATGCATGATTGACTTCTGTGGCAATCACGCTTTTGGACTGAGTTCTGAAGAAAAGAATCATAGTCTGTATATAAAATTTGGTGTTACTTCTGTTTGCAAAGATACGATATTCTTTGGATATACTGCCCTTTTGTCCAGTGTTTTTTAGTCTTCTTAGGTATTATAAATAATCAGACTCGTTTTTGTATGTCTTATCCTGCTAAAGTTGTATTTGTTGTCTTGAATTTCGTTTCATGAAAATAATTGGTTCTTCCGTTAACTGTATAGATTGAAAATAGGATAAGACTGATACACCTGCTTAGTATGACTATCCCCAATTAGATGGGCTTTCAATGGGATAAGCTACAAGATAAAATGCAAATTGATACTATATCTATCTGTCGCCTACAAACAGTTTATGCCCTTATTGATCGATATTTGTAAATTATTTTTAATCAGCTCGAATTCAATATATGCTCTTTTATGTTCTAAAAAACGGCTAATTAACTTGCAAAAGATGCTCTTTTGAGGGCTAACTAACGCCCTTTTGAAGTCCAATTAAGCACCTTTTACTTTTCTACTTTGTAACCTGTTGATTTCCTTCTGGTTACAAATCTGCTCCGTGTATATGTTTTTGCCGTTATTTATAGATGTCTCATTTGAAATTATGTAATAATTTTTCAAATCCTTGTCAACAGATTTTCGAAGTCTTAAAATGAAAAGGTTTTCAGTGTCAGAGGATGATAAAAGAATAGATAGTTGACGGTCTTAGCTATATTTTTGTTTAATAAGTAACTTTGGTTTTTCCGTTAAAGCAAAACGAAAAGCATCCGCGCATTTAACGGAAGAACCAACATTTTTCCTATGTTCCTATGTTCTTTCTTGCTCGAAAAACCTGTCTCTCGGTAATTGTATCTTCCAATTGTTTATTCTGTATAATTTCATCAAAAAGTTCCATTAATTGTAAGTTTCAGGTTAAAAATGTCTAAACTCATTATACAACTCTTTGTTTTACACGTCTTTATAATATCTTTGCAATAGATATACCGCATTCTGTGTAATGAGGTTAGTTTTGTGTACCTGTTTGCTTCGTTATATAATAATGTGGGCAGGTTTCAAAACCAGTAGAATTGATTTCTTTTTACGTTATGTTAGGAAGAATCTATTACAAGTAGAATAATAACCAAAATAAAATAGTAAATATGAAAAAGAGTCTTTTTATCGTAGCTTTAGCGTTGGGTACACTTGCATTTAGTAGCTGTGCCAGCAAGAAGGATTTGGAAAATTGTCGTACAGAGAATAATCAGTTGACGGCAGATTATCAGAATGCTAAGGAAACGATTGCTGCCAATAATGCACGTATCAAGAGCTTGGAGGATCAGTTGGCTCAGGCGAGAGAGAGTGCTGCTGCGTTGCAGGGTAGTCTTGATAACAGTTTGAGAAATGCCAATTCAAACAATATCAACATTTCTAAACTTGTTGATCAGATTAACGAGAGTAATCAGTATATCCGTCACTTGGTTGAGGTGAAGTCTAAGAGTGATTCTTTGAATATGGTGTTGACAAACAATCTTACCCGTTCTTTGAGCCGTGAGGAGTTGAAGGAGGTTGATGTACAGGTTCTGAAGGGTGTAGTTTATATCTCTTTGGCTGATAATATGCTTTATAAGAGCGGTTCTTATGAGGTGAATGATCGTGCTGAGCAGACATTGAGCAAGATTGCTAAGATTATTACTGATTATAAGGATTATGATGTGCTGATTGAGGGTAACACTGATAATGTGCCTATCAACACTACTACAGACAAGATGAAAAATATCCGTAATAACTGGGATCTCTCTTGTCTCCGTGCAGCTTCTGTTGCACAGTATCTGCAGGATCGCTTCGGTGTTAATCCTAAGCGTTTGACAGCTGGTGGTCGTGGTGAGTATAACCCACTCGCAACTAATGATACTGAGTTGGGTAAGCAGCGTAACCGTCGTACACAGATTATCATTACTCCTAAGCTTGATCAGTTTATGGATCTCATTGGTGAGGCTCCAGAGGCTAAGGCTACAAAGTAATCTGTTGATGTGTAAAAACGTTTTGTTCGGAATACTCCTGCAATACCCATGATTATATAAATGATTGTTGGTTGCACTTCCCATATATGTGATTTATTTTTGTGGAAAGTGTTTCAGAGAAGCATTGTGGTATTTACTGCATTGATAGAATAGAAAACGTTGATAAATATAAATCTGTATCTTGTCTATACTGTATCGACAAGGTGCAGATTTTTTCTTTATATATAATATAAGGTTTGTATATGGATGTTACTTTTATGATTTTAGCTACATTGGTAGCTGTCGAACACATATATATAATGTGTCTTGAAACGATATTTACTAAATCGGAAACTACTGCGCGTACATTCAATATGGAAGTGGAGGAATTAAGTCGCCCAACTGTATCTACGTTATTTAAAAATCAAGGTGTCTATAACCTTTTATTGGCAGTGTTGATTTTAATAGTAGTTTGGGTTACGAATGATTTGTTTTGGACACGTTGTTTTTTGACATATGTAGCATTGGTGGCTATTTATGGCGGTATTACAAGTAGTCCGACTATTATTTTAAAGCAGGGTGCGCCAGCTTTGGTGGCATTAATATATAGTTTTGTTCTATTGTAGGTATTTGTTGTTTTGGCTAAAATTGAAACTTCCCTTATTTTCGATTTTGCGTTTAAGGGGGTTATTTCTTGTTTTATGGCTTTGTAGTGCTATTTTTGTTTTTATGGCTTCCTGGGCTGTGGTAGAGGTGTTTTGGATGTTGTTTTGATTGATTTGTGTCAAGGCGTTGGCTGATTTTTAAGTTTTTTGAAAAATAATCTTCAAAACATTTGGTGGAAACGGAAATTCTGTATACCTTTGCATCCGCTTTACAAAACAAGCCACCTGGCAAG